>NZ_JAGNYF010000097.1 GCF_017985075.1 Flavobacterium sp. | reverse complement strand
GAGAGTAGTGCTTTTGAAAAAAGTTCTGCTGAATTATTTATGGTAAAAATTAAAAATCAATTAAAATTAATTGAAGAAGAGAAACTTAAAATTTTGTTGCAATTGCAATTTTTACTTCAAATAAACGAAACAATTATTCCTATTTATAAGTCGGCAAAAATAGACGTTTTACCCGCTCAAGATTTTGTTACTAATAATTTAGAGTTGCAAATGTTAGTGTTAGACAAACAAACAAATGCTTCCTTATTAAAAATAGAAAAATCGGCTCTAATTCCAGATGTTTCGGTTGGTTACTTTAGTACAACTATGCAAGGAAATGGAGCAGATAATAATTTTTATGGTAAAAACGATCGTTTTCAATCGTTTCAGTTTAGTTTAGGAATTCCTGTTTTTAATTCGGCAAATAAAGCCAGACAAAAAGCAATTAAAATTAACGAAACTATATTGATAGATAAAGCAGCCATGCACCAACAAGAATTACAAAAAACATGGAATAAATATTTTGTAAAACATAAAAATAATCAAGATGTATTGTCGTATTACGAAAAAGTGGTGTTACCTAATACAAAAATAATTATTTCAAATGCAAACAAACAAATTTTAAATGGTGATATTAATTTTATGGAATGGTCTTGGACAATGAATCAAGCATTAGAAGCCACATCTGATTATTTAGATAAAATTCAATCTCATAACACCAACATCATTCAAATTTTATATTTCAATTAAAAAAAAACATCATGAAAAATATATATTCAATACTGATAATTTTAACGCTAAATATAGCTTGTCAGTCAAAAAAAGAAGAAGCATTACCTGTAAAATCATTAAAAGATAATGTTGTTGAATTAACTAAAAAGCAATTAGATAATTCAAAAATTAAGGTGGGCAGTTTAACACAATCACCGCTTTCGACAACCATTAAAGTAAACGGTAAAATTACTTTAGCACCAAATGCTATGGCAAGTGTAAGTATGCCGCTTGGAGGTTATATTAAGAACATAAAAGTAATGCCAGGAATGGTTATTAAAAAAGGTCAAATTTTAGCTGTAATTGAAGATCAATCGTATGTTCAAATTCAACACGATTATTTAACCACAAAACAACAATTAGCGTTTGCATCAAAAGACTATGCGCGTCAGAAAGAATTAAATGCATCACAAGCGGTTAGTGAAAAAAACTTTCAATTATCAGAAAGTGAATTTGCAAAACAACGGATTACGCTAAAATCGTTAGAAGAAAAATTGAAATTAATTCAAATAAATCCAGGTACTTTAACTGCTAATTCTATTTCAAAATCGGTAAATATATATGCGCCTATTTCTGGGATGATAACTAAAGTAGATGTAAATATTGGAAAATATGTTTCTGCTACTGATATGTTATTTCAAATTATGGACAATCAAAGTATGTATGCAAAATTGAATGTTTTTGAAAAAGATGCAGCAAACTTATCTATTGGTCAAAAAATTAAAGTATTTACAAATTCTCAGCCAGATGTATTTTACGAAACGAAAATAGAATTTGTAAACAAAAGTTATTCAGATGAAAGTGCTATTGAGGTATATGCAAAAATTTTCAACACAACAAAAAAACTAATTCCGGGTAACTATATTAACGCTTTGATTCAGATTGATAATAACAACGCATTTATTTTAAATAATGATGCAATTGTTGATTATGAAGGTAAAAAATTTGTATTTATTCAGAACGAAAATAAAAATACATTTTCAATGCAAGAAGTACAATTAGGAACAATTACGGATAAAGTTTCAGAAATTATAAATTACGATACGCTACAAAATAAATCGATAGTAATTGGTGATGCTTATACTTTATTGATGGTGTTAAAAAACAAAGAAGAATAAAAAGACAATTCCTATTTAATATAAAAAAACTTCTTGATATTTTTCAAGAAGTTTTTTTATGATAAAACGTATTTGGATTATTTTATTTTTGATATTTTTTATTTTTTAAAATATAAGATGCGGTTTGATACACTGCGATTGTTTCTTTTTTTAATTTTTCATCAACTGAAGTTTTGTTTTTTTCATCAAATAGGATAGAGTAGGTACCACTTAAATTTGTGTTTATTTGCTGTACCAAATCAAATTGTTTTACTTTCTTTTGAGGTGAAATTATTGTTAAAACATCATCTTTTATATATCCTAAATCTTGATAGGTTGCAATGAAAGCTCTTGGTATATAATTTGTTTTTAAAACATCTTTTCCGAAAAATTTAGATTGGTATTTAAAGTTCAAAATACCTAAAACGGTTGGCATTACATCAATTTGCGAAACCAATTTATCAATCTTTTGCGGTTGAATAAATCCAGGAGCATAAATAAAAGCAGGAATTCTATATTTATCCATTGGTAATTCCGTTTTTCCAGAACTTGAGGCGCAATGATCGGCTACTATAACAAAAACTGTGTTTTTAAACCAGACTTGTTTTTTTGCCATTTCAAAAAATTGTTTCAAAGCATAATCGGTATACATAACACCACCTTCTCTTGATTTTGAAGTACCTGAAATGCTAATTTTTCCTTCTGGATAAGTAAAAGGTCGGTGATTACTTACTGTCATCCAATGATTAAAGAAGGGTTTACCTGTTTTAGCTTCTTCATTCATAACTTGAATGGCTTTTTTAGCCATATCTTCATCGCAAACGCCCCAAATATTTGAAAACGAAATTTCGTTTGGTTTCAAGCTGGATTTGTCTACAATATCATATCCGTTTCCTCCAAAAAAGTCTTGCATATTATCAAAATACGCATCGCCACCGTATAAAAATTTTGTAGTATATCCTTTTGATTGAAATACACATCCTGTTGTAAATTTATTTTTATTATCTATTCGTTTTACAACACTTTCTCCTGGAGTTGGAGGTAAGCATAAGGTAACCGCTTCTAATCCTCTAACGGTTCTGTTTCCAGTGGCGTACAAATTCGTAAAAAATAAACTTTCATCTGCTAATTGGTCTAAAAATGGCGTAATAGCATTTGTATTGCCGTAGTGTTTCATAAACTCAGCACTCAAACTTTCAACAGTAATTAAAACAACATTTTTCTTAGTTTCCGTTCCTTTAGCTGTAATAAAAGAACTATTTTGATTGTAATTTACTCCAATACTTGTATTAAACTGAGCCAATTCATTTTCGGGTAGCGTTTCGTAAAACTGGAAAAAGTCTAATTCACTGTTAATAAATGCTATGTAAAATTTTTGTAAGCCATTACTCTGTAATTCATTTGCAAATACATTTGGGCTATTTTGTTGAGAAGTAATAGTAGGAAGAATTAGGAAAGCACTACCAAGCAATAGTAATTGCACTCCAATAATCTTTAATTTATTTGATAAATTAGGCAAATCCTCTAAATACGATTTTGATTTTTTAATTATTATATAAGTAGCTGCAAATGCTAAAATTCCTACAGATGCAAAAAGCGGTACCACTGGATAAGACTCCATGATGTTTCCAATAACGACATTGGTATACATTAAATAATTTACAGCTATAAAATTATATCTTAAACCAAATTCATTCCAAAAGAAAAATTCGCTAACTGCATTTTGTATAATTAATAAAACAAATAAGAAAATGGTTAAAGAAAATAAAGCCAAACGAATTTGTTTTCTATATTTTTCAGTAAACAATAAGGCTGCAAAAAAAATAGTTTTTAAACTTACAAAAGCAATTCCTATTTCTGGCACTACACCACCGTATTCGCTTAAAATGCTTTTACCAGAAAGAATGTAAAGTAAAATTGATATAAATATTCCTAAAATAATATATCCGTAAGGTTTCTTAAATTTAGAATTGGATAAAAACAGCAAATACAACCATAAAATAGCACCAACAAATACGAAAATAAACAAATCGGATAAAAGTCCAAATCCAAATATTTTTATAATTTCAAGAATAGAAAATTTACTTTGTGTGATTGGGTGAAATAGTAAAATTATTCGGGTTAAAAAGCTTACAATCAAATAAAAAATCGCTATATTTGTGTATACTTTATGTTGTTTTATTACGGTTTTCATAACTAAAAAAATTAAGGTCAAATATACTAAAAATTAGTAGTAATAAATTTCTGTAACACTATAAATTAAATATAATATTATGAACGATGCACATTTACACATGGTGGTAAACCACTTTCCAATTATTGGAACCATTTTTGGATTAGGAATTTTAATTACAGGGATTGTAATGAAAAACAACGTTATAAAAAATGTAGCGTATGTACTTTTTTGTATTTCGGCTATTTTTGGCTTTGCAAGTATGTTTACTGGTGAAGGTGCCGAAGAAATTGCTGAAAATCTACCTACTGTAACGGATCAAATTATACATGAACATGAAGAAATGGCTGAGAAATTGGCTTTAGTATTGTATATTTTAGCTGGAATTTCTTTAGTAGGATTGTATTTAAATTTTAAAAAGCACGCTAAAGCAAACTTAATATCCTATTTAGCTCTCGTAAGTGCTTTAGTAGCTGTGTTCTTAGGAAAACAAACGGGTACAACCGGTGGCGAAGTTCGTCATACAGAAATTAGAGCGAACGCAACTGTTGGAACTAATTTAGAAGCCAATACAACAGGAGAAGCGGACGAGGATTAATAAAAACATTATTTATAATAGTAAAGCCAATTTAGAAGTCATTTTGAATTGGCTTTTTTTATGTTACTTTCC
>NZ_JAGNYF010000006.1:6376-61806 GCF_017985075.1 Flavobacterium sp. | reverse complement strand
GATCTTTTTCAGGATCTGCCGTATACACACCATCCACGCGAGTTCCTTTTAAAATAACATCGCAATTTACTTCAATTCCTCTTAAAACGGCCGCTGTATCTGTTGTAAAATAAGGATTTCCAGTTCCGGCACCAAAAATTACAATTCTTCCTTTTTCAAGGTGTCTTGTAGCTCTTCTTTTTATATAAGGTTCTGCAATAGCTTCAATTTTTAATGCAGTTTGTAAACGTGTTGGCATTCCTGCATCTTCTAATGCACCTTGTAATGCCATTCCGTTAATTACAGTGGCTAACATGCCCATATAATCCCCTTGTACTCTATCCATACCGTTACTTGCACCTGCTACACCTCTAAAAATATTTCCGCCGCCAATAACAATAGCAATTTCTACACCTTGGTCGTGAATTTGTTTGATTTCTAAAGCATAATCTGCTAAAGTTTTCGGATCAATTCCGTACTGTCTTTCGCCCATTAAGGCTTCTCCACTTAATTTAAGAAGGATTCTTTTGTAACTCATGGTGTTGTTTTTAGTGTTGCAAATATAATTATAATCTGCAATCAAAAAAACAATTTAATTTAGAAACTCCAATTCTGTGTAACTTATATTACACAATTGCTCATTATTTATTTTTAAATTTGTAAAAACAATTCATCCGATATGAAATCTATTATCCAATCTGCTTTACAAAATAGTCATTCTTATACTGAATATCGAACGCTTGTTTCGAAATTAATTAGCGAAGGAAAATCGACCGGAAACGAACAAAGTGCCAATTTATTACATTATTCAGAATTGAATGAAGTACGAATGAATCGTTTAGAAAAAAAACTAAAATTAGACTTAGAAGTAGAAAAAGCGCTACAAAATTTGAAATCTAAACAAACTTGGTTAGTCATTTCAGAAGGTTGGTGTGGCGATGCGGCTCAGATTTTACCAATTATCAAATTAATGGCAGATGCTTCTGAAAACATTGGCTTAAAAATAGTGTTACGTGATGAAAATGATGCTTTGATGAACCAATTTTTAACCAATGGCGCTAAATCCATTCCGAAATTATTGCTTTTTGATGAAGCATTCCATTTAATAAATCATTGGGGACCACGACCAGAAGGCGCAAAAAATCTAATTATCGAGTATAAAGCAAACCACGGAATTGTGGATGAAGCTGCAAAAATAGCACTACAAAAATGGTATTTAGAAGATAAAGGAACTTCTACAATGAAGGAGATTGTTGGGATGATAAGTTAAGATTAATCAAAGGAAAAAACACTCAAACCTAAACTTATTGTATTTAAAGATTGCTGATTAAATTTAAATCCATAAAAACTACTATCAATAAACAAAGAAAAGTCATCATTATTTAAAAACCCTATTCTTGCTTTATAATAATTACCTGCTAAATTACCCCTACCTAATACAAAACTTTGACCAAAACCAAATTGTGTGATTAATCTTGTTTCATCTGCTATTTTAGGCGAAATGGAAAGTTGTGCATAAATTGGAACCGAAATAAGTTTTGAATCCCAATTCAAATCTAATCCAGAGTGAGATGAAATTCCAATCCAATTATGAAAAATATACCCATAACCTAATTTTGTACCTAATCCACTTGGTTTGTACCAAGGTTTAGATCTAATTTCATTTAATTCCTTTTGTTCATTTAATCCAAAAGGAACCGTGATTTCAAATTGAGTAAAGTTTGAAAAATTAGATTGTTTATTCTGTGAAAATGATTGACAAAAAACAAATAAAAAAACAATCGCCTTAAATAATTTCATAAAATTAAGATATTAATCCTTCAATAAAAGCTTCAGGTTCCGTAGCATTTTCCACCGAATAATCACCGATTTTTGTTCTACGAAGCGCGGTTAAATGACCTCCTGAATGCAAAGCCAAACCAAAATCGTAAGCAATGGAGCGAATGTACGTTCCTTTGCTGCAAACAATTCTAAAATCTATTTCGGGTAAGGCAATTCTGGTAATTTCAAATTCAGAAACCATTACTTTTCTGGTTTTTATTTCCACTTCAATGCCTGCACGAGCCGATTCGTACAACCTTTTTCCATCTTTTTTAATGGCTGAAAAAACAGGTGGTTTTTGGTCTATTTCACCAATAAATTGCGGTAACGTTTCGTAAATTAAAGCTTCTGTAATATGTTCCGTTGGAAAAGTGGCGTTAATTTCTGTTTCTAAATCGTATGAAGGTGTAGTGGCTCCTACCGTAAAAGTTCCGGTATATTCTTTAGCTTGACCTTGTAATTCTTCAATTCTTTTTGTGAATTTTCCGGTACAAATCAGTAATAAACCAGATGCTAATGGATCTAATGTTCCGGCGTGACCAATTTTGAATTTTTTAGGTAATTTTAATTCCTTAATTAATCCGAATTTTAATTTATTTACGGCTTGAAAAGACGACCATTTTAGTGGTTTATCAATTAGTAAAATTTGTCCTTCTTGGTAGTCTTCTGCTTTCATTATTTGTAAAAATTAAAGTAAGCTAACAATAGCATTCCAGCAATAATTCTGTACCAACCCCAAGGTTTAAATCCGTATTTTTTAATGATTTCAATGAAAAATTTAATAGCTAAAACTGCTACCACAAACGCAACTAAATTTCCAATTATAAACATTTTAGTATTGTCTTCTGTTTTCAGAATTAACTCAAAACCTTTTAAACCACTTTTATCGTAGGTTTTCAAAAATACCGAATAACAAGTAACCGCTAACATTGTTGGCACGGCTAAAAAGAATGAAAATTCCGCTGCCGCTTGTCGACTTAGCCCTTGTTGCATTCCTCCTATGATACTTGCCGCACTTCTACTTGTGCCTGGCATCATAGCTAAACATTGCCAAAAACCAATAGTAACTGCTTTCTTTATAGTGATGTCTTCTTCTTTATGAATGGTAGGATTTTTGAAAAATCTATCTACGAATAGTAAAATTATTCCTCCAATAATTAATACAATTGCAATAGGTGTAGGATGTTCTAAAACAGCTTCGATTTTATCATCAAACAATTTTCCCAAAATTAAAGCAGGGACAACTGCACAAGCCAATTTAATAAAGAATTGCAACTTCGAAAAATCAAAAAACTTTTTCCAATACAATACAACCACCGCCAAAATAGCACCAAATTGTATAGAAACTTGAAATAATTTTACAAATTCTTCTTTTTCAATTCCGAAATAAGAACTGGCAAAAATCATATGTCCTGTAGAAGAAACCGGTAAATATTCTGTAATGCCTTCAATAATGGCAATGATAATAGCTTGAAGTAAATCCATTTTTTTAGTGATTAGTGATTAGTAAAAAGTGATTAGTAAGATAAATTTAACTATTTACTAATTACTTTTTACTCTTCACTAAAATCGAATAAATTGTAATTCCGAATCCGATTAATACAACTGTTGGTGCTAATCTTATTCTTCTGAAGCTATATACGTCTTCATTAAATACATTTGGATTTTCGTTGGCACCACCACTCATTAAAATGAATCCTAAAGCAATAACCACTAATCCGATAATTAATATTTTATAATTGGTAGCACTGAATAAAAATTCTGGCTTTTTTGTGTTTTCTTTCATTGTAATTTATATTTATGTTGTTTTAAGTCCTCAATTTATGGTGACTGAGGTTCTCGAAGTCACCATCGACCTAGGCTATCGAAGTCACCATCGACTTAGATTCTCAAAGTCACTTTTTACTTAAGGCTTCTAATACAAATCGTCTGTTCTTAAATTTAAGAAACGAGTGGTTGCAAAATACGTGCTCAACCAAGTAATAATAATACCGATTAACAATACGCCAAAAGCCACAATACCAATAGAAGCGTAATCTTTTGCAATTCCTAAAGTTGGAAATAAACCATCAATATAAAACGCTAAAATAACCAATCCAATAATGGCCAAAACCGCTCCAATTATTCCTAATAAAATACTTGTTTTGATAAAAGGTTTTCTGATAAATGTTTTTGTAGCGCCAACCATTTGCATCGTTTTTATGGTAAATCGATGTGAATAAACCGACAAACGAATCGAACCGTTAATCAACAACATCGCTACAAAAGTTAAAACTGTACTTATAATTAAAATCCAAAAACTAATTTCAGACACATTTTCGTTAACTAATTCAACCAATTCTTTATCGTAAATAATGTCAGAAATATTGCCATTTCTTTTAAAATTATTTTCAATTTTTTTAATTTCTTCTTTGGTTACATAATTACTTTTTAAATGAATATCAAAAGAATTTTGTAACGGATTAAATCCTAAAAACTCCATAAAATCCTTACCAACTATGTCTGGATTGTTTTTTGCAGCTTCTTCTTTGGTTACAAAATCGTACGATTTGATAAATTTTGAATTTTTCAATTCGGTATCAAATGCATTTAGAATCGTATCATTCGCTTCGTCTTTAAAATAAACACTCATTGGAATGTTTTCTTTAAAATCGTTAGAAATTTTTTCAGAATTTATCACAAACAAACCTAATGCTCCTAATAAAAAAAGCACTAAAAAAATACTAAAAACTACCGAAAAATAAGAAGAAATTAATCTTCTACGTTGATATTGCTCAAATGATTGTGCCATAAGTTTACTAATTATGCTGTAAAAATAGTAAAGAAATTTTGTTTACACAGAATATAACAACAAAGTTTTAACATTAGTATATAAAAATGTAAATTTGCACCTTATTTTTCGGTTAAATCCGATAATAAAAAATCAGAAAACAGACTATAGAAAACAGAAATGAAATATTTCCACGAAAAAATCGAAGCCAAATGGCAACAATATTGGGCAAAAAACCAAACTTTTGCTGCGTCTAATCAATCGGATAAACCTAAATACTATGTATTAGATATGTTTCCGTATCCTTCTGGAGCTGGATTACACGTGGGGCATCCGTTAGGTTATATTGCTTCAGATATTGTAGCACGTTATAAAAGACATCAAGGATTTAATGTATTGCATCCGCAAGGGTACGATTCATTTGGGTTACCTGCTGAACAATATGCGGTTCAAACAGGACAACATCCTGCAGATACGACTCGAATGAATATTGAAGGTGGTGTCGATAAATCGGGAAATGTTATTCAAGGATATAGAAATCAATTGGATAAAATTGGATTTTCGTTTGATTGGAGTCGTGAAGTTCGTACCTCAAATGCAGACTATTACAAGCATACCCAATGGATTTTCATTCAATTATTTGAATCTTGGTACAATAAAACAACCGATAAAGCGGAAAGTATTTGCACCTTAATGCAGGAATTTGAGAAAAACGGAAATACGCAAGTAAATGCCGTTTGCGATGATAACATCACTTCGTTTTCTGCAACCGAATGGAACGCTTTTTCATCGGAACAACAACAAAAAATCTTATTACAATATAGATTAACCTATTTAGCGGAAACCGAAGTCAATTGGTGCGCGGCTTTAGGAACCGTTTTAGCGAATGACGAAATTGTAAACGGCGTTTCAGAACGTGGTGGACATCCCGTAGTTCGTAAGAAAATGACTCAATGGAGTATGCGAATTTCTGCTTACGCGGAACGCTTATTACAAGGTTTAAACGATATCGATTGGAGTGAATCTATCAAAGAATCACAACGAAATTGGATTGGAAAATCAGTTGGAGCTACAGTTAAGTTTCAAGTTTCAGGTTCCAAGTTTCAAGTTGAAGTGTTTACGACCAGACCTGATACGATTTTCGGAGTTACCTTTATGACATTGGCACCCGAACACGAATTGGTAGCACAAATTACCACTCCAGAACAAAAAGCAGCGGTGGAAGCTTATGTAGAAGCAACAGCAAAACGTTCAGAAAGAGAAAGAATGGCCGATGTAAAAACCATTTCAGGAGTATTTACAGGTGCATATGCCGAACATCCTTTCACAAAAGAACCCATTCCAGTTTGGATTGGCGATTATGTGTTGGCGGGTTATGGAACAGGTGCTGTTATGGCAGTCCCTTGTGGTGATGAGCGTGATTATGCATTCGCGAATTTCTTCAAAGGAACACACGGAATGCCCGAAATAAAAAATATTTTCAACCAAGATATTTCAGAAGCCGCTTACGGTGAAAAAGGCGGATTCGAATTGGTAAATTCTGATTTCTTAAACGGATTAGATTATAAAAACGGAACGAAAAAAGCCATCGAAGCTTTAGAAGAAATAGGCGCAGGAAATGCCAAAGTAAATTACCGTTTACGCGATGCTGTTTTCTCTCGCCAACGTTATTGGGGTGAACCTTTCCCGGTATATTATGTGAATGGTTTACCACAAATGATTGACAAAAAACACTTGCCAATTGTATTACCAGAAGTAGAAAAGTACTTACCTACCGAAGACGGGCAACCACCTTTAGGAAACGCAACAGTTTGGGCGTGGGATAGTGTTCAGTGTTCAGTGGTTAGTAATCAGTTGATTGATAACGTGAATATTTTTCCTTTAGAATTGAACACGATGCCGGGTTGGGCAGGTTCTTCTTGGTACTGGATGCGCTATATGGATGCACAAAATGAAAACGAATTTGCGAGCGAAGACGCCTTAAAATATTGGGAAAGCGTAGATTTATACATTGGAGGAAGCGAACACGCCACCGGACATTTATTGTATGCTCGTTTTTGGAATAAATTCTTAAAAGACAGAGGTTACGCACCAACGGAAGAACCTTTCAAGAAATTGATTAATCAGGGGATGATTTTGGGGATGAGTGCGATAATTAGAAAATTAGATATTGTGACATTAGAAAGTGATTCAAATAGTTTTGAAAACATAACTATTGAATTGAATAAGGCAATATTGTTTACAAGAAATTCAATAGAAAATAATTTTGATAATTTTTTAAAACACTTACTTAGTCTTTCAAATTTGGAAAATAAAGATTATTTTCTAAATAATAAAAATGATATTACAATTGACCATAGTGAGTCAAAACCATATAATATTCCCGTAGATTGTGTTGACATTAAAGGCGAATTGATTATTGATAAATTCAAAAAATGGGATATGTATAATTCTTTTTTTGGAAATTCTGAAATTTTAAATATTGAGAATTTTATTGTTGATCAAGAAGTAGAAAAAATGTCGAAATCAAAGTATAATGTAGTTTCACCAGATGATATTTGTAATGAATATGGTGCCGATACCTTACGTTTGTACGAAATGTTTTTAGGGCCTTTAGAACAATCTAAACCTTGGAATACGGCTGGAATTACTGGTGTTTCTGGTTTCTTGAAAAAATTATGGCGTTTGTATTTTGATGATAAGGATTCGGTTATTGTAAACGATGAACCAACTGCAGAAATGTATAAATCGTTACATAAAACCATTAAAAAAGTAACCGAAGACATTGAGAATTTCTCATTTAACACATCGGTTTCTCAATTTATGATTTGCGTCAACGAATTGCAACAATTAAAATGCAATCATCGTGCTATATTAGAGCCTTTAGCTATTTTAGTTTCGCCATATGCACCTCATATTGCTGAAGAATTATGGTTGGGATTGAAAGATTTAAAAATTGAAGAATTGAAAGATTACGAAGGGATTTCAACACAACTTTTTCCAAAATTTGAAGAAAAATATTTGGTAGAATCTGAAAAAGAATATCCGGTTTCATTCAATGGAAAAATGCGTTTTACGATTAAATTGCCTTTGGATTTAACTGCTGCACAAATTGAAGAAATTGTAATGGCAGACGAACGTACACAAGCACAACTACAAGGCAGAACGCCAAATAAAGTGATTATTGTTCCAGGAAAGATTATTAATTTAGTGGGATAACATAGAATGTGTCAATAAGCCAATGTGCCAATATTAAAAACTCAAACATAAAAGTTTGAGTTTTTTTGTAACATTTTTCATTTTTTACGTATAATTAAATGTCAAACTGTCATTTTTTAAATTTGGCTCATAATTTGATATTTATTTAGTAACTTTAAATTTTTAAAATTAAATACTATGTTTGATTTACCTTATATGATTTTAATTGGAGCAATTGCTCTTTTTAGTTGGTTAGTGAGTTCTCGTTTAAAAAGCAAATTTGAGCATTACTCGAAACTTACCTTAAGAAATGGGATGTCAGGTGCCGAAATTGCAGAAAAAATGCTTGCTGATCACGGAATAAGTGATGTAAAAGTGATTTCTACTCCAGGAAGATTGACAGACCATTACAATCCAGTAGATAAAACAGTGAATTTATCAGAAGCCGTATATAACCAACGAAATGCAGCAGCTGCAGCCGTAGCCGCTCACGAATGTGGACACGCCGTGCAACACGCGCAAGCCTACGAATGGCTAACGATGCGTTCTAAAATGGTACCAATGGTTAATGTGTCGTCAAGTATGTCGCAATGGTTAATTATGGGTGGAATTATTTTAGGATTCGCTTCAAAATCTGGAATTGGCTTTTATGTTGCAGTTGCAGGTTTGGCTTTAATGGCTGTTGCAACGGCTTTCAGTTTTATTACTTTACCCGTTGAATATGACGCAAGTAATCGTGCTTTGGCTTGGTTGAAAAACAAAAATATGTTAGGTCAAGAAGAATATGCTGGTGCCGAAGATTCTTTAAAATGGGCTGCCAGAACGTATTTAGTTGCCGCTTTAGGTGCTTTAGCTTCTTTATTATATTGGGCTTATAGAATATTAGGATCCAGAGATTAATTCTTAAAAACCTAAAATAGTAAATCCAAATTTCGAAACTTTCGGAATTTGGATTTTTTTATTTAATCGTAATAATTGTAACCAAAGTAAGGCACATCAAATTCTTTAAAAACCACGCCATACTGTTCTAACTCTTCTAAAATTGGCAGATACACTTCTTTTGCGGTTGGTAATTGTACGCCAGTAGTTGATATTTCACCGTTTAATATTTTCAAAGTAGCAATGGCTACGGGTAATCCCACAGTTTTTGCCATCGCGGTATACGTTTGATCGTCGCCCAAACAAACCATTGTAGAATCAATTTGTTTTTGCTCACCATTAATTTCGTAACCAATTTTATGATACATCACAATCATATCTTTATCTTCTGGTTGTAATGTCCATTTATACGATAATATTTTTTCTAACATTTGAGCTGGAGTGGCATTTTTTAAACCTGTAACTACAGATTTACTAAATAAATCTAACTCTAAAAGTTTGTCCCAAATTACATCATCTTGATCAATTTTTAATTGATGTCTGAATTTAATTTCTACTGAGTCTGTTGGATGATAAGGCAAAAATAAATTCACAAAATCGCGATTACTCATATTTTCAGAATCATCAATAATATAGGTATCATCCGTCATACCTAATTGCACGAAAACATCCCAAGCTTTTGAAAAACCGACTCTTCTTATGGTTCCACGATAACAGGTTTCTGCATTTTGTAAACCATAAATGTCTCTATATTTTAAAGAATCTCTGTTTGCGTAAGCTTCAAATCGTCCAAATCCTTCTACTTCTAAAAATTCGGTTCTTCTAAATAATTTATGATAAGGAATGTACTTATAAGTGCCTTCTTGTATGAATTTTGCCGCCCCACCTTGACCCGCTAAAACTACATTTCTTGGATTCCAAGTAAATTTATAATTCCACAAATTGGTATCACTTTCAGGGGCTACTAATCCGCCGCAAAAAGATTCGAAAAGAATAATTTTTCCGCCTTTACTTTTAATGTCGTCCATAATTTTCATAGCACTCATATGGTCTATTCCTGGATCTAAACCAATTTCATTCATCAAAACAATTTGGTTTTCTTTAGCTTGAAAATCTAAACTTTTCATTTCTTCACTAATGTACGATGCCGTAATCATGCTTTTTTTATAGAAAACACAGTCTTTAGCTACCTCAATATGAAGATGAGCTGGCAACATTGAAATAACAATATCCGCTTGTTGAATTTCTTGTTTACGTTGTTCGTCATTACAAACATCAAAAGAAATGGCACGTGCATTTTTATGATTTCCCGTTTTCTTATTGGCTAATGCTTCGGATAAATCAGCAATCGTAAGTAGCAAATTTTCAGCTTCTGATTTATCTAATAAATATTTTATAAGTGAAGAGGCAGATCGACCTGCTCCTATGATTAATATCTTTCTCATTTTACTTTAATATCACACGAAGGTAATGAAATGTTATATTTCTAAAAAATAAAAAACCGCATTTATAAAAAAACTTGATTTGAAGTTTGTTATATTTGTGAAGAGATAAAACACAATCTATGGATAAGAAAATTCTACTTGCCGCTTGTACTTTAGGCTTTTTAGCTATTATATTTGGCGCTTTTGGAGCGCATGCCCTAAAAAAAACACTTACTGTTGAACAATTAAATTCTTTTGAAACGGGTGTAAAATATCAAATGTATCACGCCTTGTTTTTATTGTTCATTGGCGCGACGCAAATCATTACTTTAAAGGAAAAAACAATCGTGTTTTATTTTACTTTAACGGGTGTATTATTTTTTTCAGGGTCTATTTATGTATTAACAACTAATGGTTTAACTGGAATTAAATCTAAACTTATTGGGCCTATAACTCCAATTGGCGGACTACTTCTTATACTGTCTTGGGGATATCTATTTTACGCTATTTTGACGAAAAAATAACAGAAAACACGTATTTGTCAAATTATTGTTTAATTTTGCACTTTAAACAAAAGCAACATAACTAATAATTTTATGGATACCTACGCTCAATTTACGAAATCGATTTCGTTAGAAAAATATGGAATCAAAAATGTTACAGAAATCGTATATAACCCCTCATATGATTTACTTTATAACGAAGAATTAAATAACAACCTACAAGGTTATGAAAAAGGACAATTAACAGAACTTGGTGCTGTTAATGTAATGACGGGTGAATTTACAGGTCGTTCTCCTAAAGACAAATATATTGTTAAAGATAGCACAACAGAAAATACCATTTGGTGGAATTCTGAAAAAGCGGTTAACGATAATAAACCCATTTCAACAGAAACTTGGAATGCCTTAAAAGAAACCACTTCAACACAATTATCTGGAAAAAGACTTTTTGTGGTAGATGCATTTTGTGGTGCAAATGAAAATACCCGTTTAAAAGTTCGTTTCATTATGGAAGTGGCTTGGCAAGCGCATTTTGTAACAAATATGTTCATCAGACCAACTAAAGAAGAATTAGCAAACTTTGGCGAACCAGATTTTGTTGTGATGAACGGTTCTAAAACATCGTTTAAAGACTACGCCGCACACGGATTAAATTCGGAAGTGTATGTTGCGTTTAATTTAACTGAAAAAATTCAGTTAATTGGTGGTACTTGGTATGGTGGAGAAATGAAAAAAGGATTATTTTCTTTAATGAATTACTATTTACCATTACAAGGAATTTCATCAATGCACTGTTCTGCTAATAAAGGAAAAGATGGCGATGTTGCTGTTTTCTTCGGACTTTCTGGAACAGGTAAAACAACATTATCTACTGACCCTAAACGCGAATTAATTGGTGATGACGAACACGGTTGGGATAATGATGGCGTATTTAATTTTGAAGGAGGTTGCTATGCAAAAACTATTGATTTAAGTGCAGCAAACGAACCTGATATTTTTAAAGCTATAAAAAAAGACGCCTTATTAGAAAATGTTACCGTTGATGCCAATGGTAAAATTGATTTCAAAGATGGCTCTGTAACACAAAACACACGTGTTTCTTACCCTATTTACCATATTGACAATATTGTAAAACCGGTTTCAAAAGCAGGACACGCTAACAAAGTTATCTTTTTAACCGCAGATGCTTTTGGGGTGATGCCACCGGTTTCAAAATTAACGCCAGAACAAACTAAATATTATTTTTTATCAGGATTTACTGCAAAATTAGCAGGTACTGAAAGAGGCGTGACGCAACCAGAACCTACTTTTTCAGCTTGTTTCGGAAAGGCATTTTTGTCTTTACATCCAACAAAATATGGGCAAGAGTTAGTAAAAAAAATGGAGGAACATCAAGCAACTGCTTATATGGTAAATACTGGATGGAATGGAACGGGAAAACGAATATCTATTAAAGACACAAGAGCTATAATTGATGCTATTCTAGACGGTTCAATTGAAAAAGCAGCTACTACAATTGTACCTGTTTTTAATTTTGAAGTGCCAACTTCATTACACGATGTAGACGACACTATTTTAGACCCAAGAAATACTTATGCAAATACTTCAGAATGGGATACAAAAGCTGCAGATTTAGCTTCTCGTTTTATTAAGAATTTTGTACAATATACAGATAATCAGGAAGGTGCTGCTTTAGTCGAAGCAGGTCCAAAATTATAAACTACCAAAAACAACCTACTTTTAAAACGTCTTGATTTACAAGACGTTTTTTTATTGTACAAAAAAAGCGTTCATTTCTGAACGCTTTTTTAATTTATAAATAAAAATATTATTTTCCTTTATTTGCTTCCGCTACATATTTTTCTAAAGCACCTGTCATAGATGGTGTTCCTGGAGCTGGTGCTAAAATATCAATACGTAATCCATGATCTAAAGCTTCTTTTTGAGTGGTTGGCCCAAACACTGCAATTCTTGTATTATTTTGCTCAAAATTTGGGAAATTCTTAAACAAAGATTTTATTCCTGTTGGACTAAAAAATGCCAAAACATCATAATACACATCTTTTAAATCAGATAAGTCACTCATTACTGTTTTATAGAAAATACCTTGTTTCCAATCTACCTTTAAACCATCAAGGGTTTGTGGTACATCATGATTCAACTGATCTGTGTTCGGTAATAAAAACTTTTCGTCTTTATATTTTTTTATAAGTGGTGCTAAGTCAGCAAAATCCTTTTGACCCACATAAATTTTACGTTTTCTGTATACAACATATTTCTGTAAGTAAAACGCCACCGCTTCAGATTGACAAAAATATTTTAAATCTTCAGGAATTTTATATCTCATCTCTTCAGCAACTCTAAAAAAATGGTCAATTGCATTTTTGCTAGTAAAAATAATCGCTGTAAAATTATTTAAATCAATCTTTTGCGCTCTTACTTCCTTTGCAGAAACCCCCTCAACATGAATAAAAGGTCTAAAATCAATTTTAACCTTAAATTTATTTTGTAAATCGTGATATGGAGAATTATCCACTTTAGGCTCTGGTTGCGAAACCAAAATCGTTTTTACTTTCAAATTTGACATATCTAACAAATTCCTAATTTTTCGTTACCCAATAATACATGAAATAATACGGTAGTATTTCAAGCGTGCAAAGATATAAAATAAAATAAAATAAATTGCCTAAAATAGTCTTTTGATATGTTTTTACTAAAAAATAGTAAGTGAAAACATTGTATAGTAAAAAAACAGTTAAAATAATATAAAAAACCGCTTTAATCGGCCAAGAATTGTAATACAAAATAATATTAATCGGCAATAATACAAACCCTAAAAAAGCGCGATAATTGACTTTAATTAAGTTAAATTGATCCACTATACTTTCCGAATTAATAGTTGTTCCTATAATTTTTTCAATTAAAAACTTCGACAAAATAAAAACAAACAAAAAAGTAATAATTTGAATATATGTAATATAATTATCGGTTTGAGTGTAATTAAAATAACTTAACAGCAACAAAATAAAAAACGAAAATGAGAGTAATTGAATGACAAACATAGAAATGGTAAACCAACTCAATAAATTATTTGTGTCTTTATATACTTTATTGTACTTGTCTGAATATCCTAATTTTATAAATTCGTTAAATCGAACCGAAAAAACAGTTTTATTAAGCGCTACAATAGAAATTGCCAACACAAATAATATGGTTGCCCAATCTTTATTAACTAAAATTCGTTCTGATAATTGCAAAATATTCATACTGCAAAAGTAACAAAAAAAATAACTCAATTAAATTATATAATTATTAAGAAAATAAATATAAAAATAACTTAATTTTGTAGAGAAAATAAAACAACATGTCAGCAGGAATAGTAATTATACCTACATATAACGAAATTGAAAATATAGAACGGATTATCCATGCTGTTTTTCAATTGCCTTCAAGCTTCCACGTTTTAATTGTGGATGATAATTCGCCCGACGGAACATTTAATAAAGTAGCTGAATTACAAAAACAGTATCCGGAAAAATTATTTTTAGAAGTTAGAACTAAAAAATCAGGTTTAGGAACTGCTTATGTGCATGGTTTTAAATGGGCATTATCTCATAATTATCAATATATTTATGAAATGGATGCCGATTTTTCTCACAATCCAGACGATTTAGAAAAATTATATTTGGCTTGTCAAAACGGCGCTGAAGTTGCCGTTGGTTCAAGATATTCCAAAGGTGTAAACGTTGTTAACTGGCCTTTAAACCGAGTTTTAATGTCTTATTTTGCTTCGGTTTATGTGAAATTTATTACTGGTATGCAAATTCATGATGCCACAGCAGGTTTTATTTGTTACAAACGAAATGTTTTAGAAACTATAAATATTGATAAAATTAAATTTGTAGGATATGCATTTCAAATAGAAATGAAATATCGGGCTTTTGTAAATAAATTTGAGATTGAAGAAGTGCCAATTATTTTTACAGACAGAACATTAGGCGAATCAAAAATGAGTGGCGCAATTATTCGTGAAGCAGTAATTGGGGTGATTATGTTACGAATTAGAAAAATATTTAACAAACTATAAATGAGTACATTTTTAATTAAAAATGCAAGAATTGTAAATGAAGGGAGCATCTTTGAAGGAGATGTATTAATTGAAAATGAAATCATCCGTCAGATTGCAGAAAACATCAGTGCAAAATCTTCGGAATGTATAATTATTGATGCAGAAGGAAGTTTTTTAATTCCTGGAGTAATTGACGATCAAGTACATTTTAGAGAACCTGGACTTACGCACAAAGGCGACATCGCATCAGAAAGTAAAGCTGCTGTTGCTGGTGGAATTACCTCATATATTGAGCAACCCAACACGGTTCCGAACGCAGTAACTCAAGAGCTTTTAGAGGATAAATATCAAATTGCTTCCAAAACATCTCACGCCAACTATTCCTTTATGATGGGTGGTACTAATGATAATTTAGAAGAAGTTTTAAAAACGAATCCTAAAAATGTTGCAGGAATCAAATTATTTTTAGGTTCTTCAACTGGAAATATGCTGGTAAATAATCAAGATGTTTTAGAAAAAATATTTTCATCTACCAAAATGTTAATTGCTGTTCATTGTGAAGATGAGGCTACAATAAAAGCGAATTTAGAAAAATACATTGCACAATATGGAGAAGATATTCCTGTTAACGCACATCATTTAATTAGAAGTGATGAAGCGTGTTACTTATCCTCTTCTAAAGCGATTGAATTGGCTAAAAAAACCGGAGCAAGATTACATGTTTTTCATATTTCAACAGCTAAAGAATTAGACTTATTTACAAATAAAATTCCTCTTGAAAAAAAGCAAATTACAGCAGAAGTTTGTATTCATCATTTGTGGTTTACAGATGCAGATTATGAAACCAAAGGTTCGTTAATTAAATGGAACCCTGCAGTTAAAACGCAAGAAGATAAGGACGCACTTTGGAAAGCGCTATTAGATGATAGAATAGATGTAATTGCCACAGACCATGCACCTCATACTTTAGAAGAAAAATCAAATCCGTATACTACTTGCCCTTCTGGAGGACCTTTAGTACAACATGCTTTAGTAGCCATGATGGAGAATTATTCTAAAGGAAAAATTTCTATAGAGAAAATTGTTGAAAAAATGTGTCATAATCCAGCGAAAATTTTCAAAATAGAAAACCGTGGTTTTATTAAAGAAGGCTATTTTGCCGATTTAGTAGTAGTTAATCCACACATGCCTTGGAATGTAAAAAAAGAAAATATAATTTCGAAATGTGGCTGGTCGCCTTTTGAAGAAGTTAACTTTAAATCTAGAGTGACGCACACTTTTGTAAATGGAAAATTGGCTTATGCCAATGGAAAAGTAAAAGATATTATAGCTGGACAAAGATTAACTTTTGATAGAGAATAACAATGAAAAAAATAGTTTTATTAGTTTTTGTTTTTGGATTTTTTGCTTGTAGCGAAAATCCTGTAAAACCTCCAAAAAAACTTTTGGATGAGGCAACTATGGAAAATATTTTATATGATGTAGCTGTTTTACAAGCTGCTAAAATAAATGCTCCAGATATTTTACAAGCTAACAAAATTGAAGCTAAAGACTATATTTATAAAAAATACAAAATTGATAGTGCAACGTATCATCAAAACAACAGATATTACGCTGCAGAAGTGAACAATTACAAACACATGCATAAACGAATTTTAGCCAGGCTAGAAAAACATCAAAAAGCTAAAAAATAAAAAAACGCCAAATTCAATGAATTTGGCGTTTTAGTTTAAAATTTATTTTATTACATTTTCATTAACCAATTTCTTACAGAAACTTCTTTGTCAATAATATTTTTCAAATCGGCAATAACTACACGTTCTTGAAGCATGGTGTCTCTATAACGAATAGTAACCGTTTTGTCTTCCACAGTTTGATGATCTACAGTAATACAAAATGGGGTTCCCAGAGCGTCTTGACGTCTGTAACGACGACCAACAGCGTCTTTTTCATCGTAGGCTACGTTGAAATCCCATTTTAATTCTTCCATAATTTCTTTGGCAATTTCTGGTAATCCATCTTTTTTAACCAAAGGTAAAACAGCTGCCTTTGTAGGCGCTAAAACTGAAGGCAAACGCAATACAGTTCTAGTAGAGCCATCTTCTAATGTTTCTTCTTGTAATGCTTTTGAAAATACCGCTAAAAACATTCTATCTAAACCAACAGATGTTTCTACAACATAAGGTACATAATTTTTATTTTCTTCTGTATCAAAATATTGTAATTTTTTACCAGAAAATTGTTCGTGTGCTTTTAAATCGAAATCTGTACGAGAATGAATTCCTTCTAATTCTTTAAATCCAAAAGGAAAATTGAATTCAATATCTGCAGCTGCATTTGCGTAGTGTGCTAATTTTTCGTGGTCGTGAAAACGATAATTTTCAGCACCCAAACCTAATGATTTGTGCCAATTTAATCGCGTCGTTTTCCAGTATTCGTACCATTTCATTTCTTCACCTGGTTTTACGAAAAACTGCATTTCCATTTGTTCAAATTCGCGCATACGGAAAATAAATTGTCTTGCCACAATTTCATTTCTAAATGCTTTACCGGTTTGTGCAATTCCAAAAGGAATTTTCATTCGGCCTGTTTTTTGAACATTTAAAAAGTTAACAAAAATACCTTGTGCCGTTTCTGGTCGTAAGTATAAATCCATTGCCGTATCAGCCGAAGCACCTAATTTAGTCCCAAACATTAAGTTGAACTGGCGTACTTCTGTCCAATTACGAGATCCAGAATCTGGACAAGCGATTTCTAATTCTTCAATTAAAAGTTTCACATCATCTAAATCACCAGCGTCTAAACTTTTCGCCATTCTGGCTAAAATTTCGTTCTTTTTAAATAGATATTCAACAACTCTTGGATTAGTTGTAATAAATTCTTGTTCGTTAAAAGCATCACCAAAACGCGCCTTTGCTTTTTCTATTTCTTTTTGTGCTTTAATGTTTAATTTTTCGGCATAATCTTCAATTAAAACATCTGCACGATATCTTTTTTTTGAATCTTTATTGTCAATTAATGGATCGTTAAATGCATCAACATGGCCAGAAGCCTTCCAAGTGGTAGGATGCATTAATATTGCAGCATCTAAACCAACAATATTTTCATGCATTTGCACCATTGATTTCCACCAATATTCTCTAATATTTTTCTTTAATTCTACACCGTTTTGTGCGTAATCATATACCGCACTTAAACCATCGTAAATTTCGCTAGAAGGGAAAATAAATCCGTATTCTTTTGCATGCGAAACTACATTCTTAAATAAGTCTTCTTGTTTTGCCATGTTGCAAAAGTAAAAATAGGAATGGAATTAAAAAAGTAATTTTTTAATTATAATTGAAAATGGTTGAACTAATTTTAGTAGTTCCTGAATATAAGTTTACAATATATCTTCCTTTTACCGTTTTGTTCTTTTCTAAATCAACATAACTGCAAACATCTGTTATTTGTTGCTGGTATTCAAACTTTACTAATTTACTATATTTTAAAGTAATATTATTATTTTCAAAGGTCAATTCTTCCACAGAAACGATATCATTTTTAGGATTTACGACTTGTACAAAAAATTCTTTTTCGCCAGAAGAAATTAATTTATTTCTGTCAACTGTAAAGCAAACTCTAATTTGTTCAATTGGCTTTACTTTATTTGGTGTTTTATTATCTGTAAGAAACTTAACCCCTTTTACTTGCAAATTAGTTACTTCAAACTTAGCATCTTTTAAAGCCGTATTTTCTGTAATTTTTGGAGTTTTTACTTCTGGTTTAATTAACGTTCTAAGTTTTTCTATTTGCTTTAATTTTTCTTTCAGTATTTTAATTGAATCCTTTATTTGATCAATTTCCTTATTTAATTCCGATAAATTCTTAAATTTAATATTCTTTTTAGAATCTTTTAAATCAGACACTTTTATAGACAAATCTTGAAAACTTTCATCAAAATTATTATATAAACTCGAAACAGAATCGTACTTCGTAAGTATTTCTGATAATTGACTTTGCGTTATTAATGTTTCTTGTTTTAATGTGTCTTGTAGTTCTTTAGCAGATTTGTTATCTTTATAACTTTTAAATAACACAAGTAGTAAAAAAATGGACAATAAAAGTATAGCGACCTTATAGGTGTTGTTGTTTCTTTTTGAAGACATTCTAAATATTTTTACTAAAGTAAAACTAATGTTTTAATATGATAAAATTTTTCGACCAAATACATAAAAATCTGTTAAACGTGGTATTTCCTGCGTTTTGTAATGGCTGTTCGAAATTACTTTTGAAAAATGAAAAAATTATTTGCACCACTTGCATGCATCATTTGCCACTTACTCATCATCATAATTTAAAGGAACATGAAATGCATAGGGCTTTTTATGGCATAGTGCCTTTTGAATTTGGTGCTTCGTTATTATATTTTAGAAAAAAAGGGATTGCACAACAATTAATGCACAATTTAAAATATAAAAACCAACAAGAAATCGGCACTTTTTTAGGAGATATTTTTTCAAAAAACGTATTCGATTTACCTGTTTTTAATGATATTGATGTAATAATTCCTGTGCCCTTACATAAAAAACGTCTTCACGAAAGAGGATACAATCAAGTTACAACTTTTTGTGAAGCATTAGAGAAAAACTTAGCTATTCCTATAATTGATGATGTTTTATTAAAATCAATTAACTTAAAATCACAAATTCAAAAGTCAAAAGAAAATCGCTTAGAAACCAATAAAAATGTATTTTCAATTGAAAACGCTCATAAAATTGAAGGAAAACACGTGTTGCTTGTAGATGATATTTTTACTACTGGCGCCACTATTGAAGCGTGTGCTAAAGAAATATTAAAAATTAAAAACACCAGAATTAGCATCGTAACAATGGCGTATACACAATCATAAAATTTATTTAAATATTATGATGCGAATGAATATAATTGTTACTTTGCAAGATTAAATAGCGACATAATTCATGAAAAAAATCATATTACTTCTTACTATAATTTCTCTTGTATTTATCAGTTGTGCCAAAAGAGGTATGGTTTCTGGTGGCCCAAAAGATAGTTTAGCACCCGTTATTGTAAAAAGTACACCGAAAAATTATGAAACCAATTTTTCTGGAAAAACTATTAAAATTGATTTTAACGAATACATAAAAGTAAAAGACATCAACAAACAATTGATTGTGTCGCCACCTATGGCAAAAAATCCAACAATTGTGCCACAAGGAAGTGCAAGTAAATTCATTTCAATTACTTTAAATGAAGATTTAAAACCGAATACGACCTACAGTTTTAATTTTGGCCAAAGTATTACAGATTATAACGAAGGCATCCCGTATTCGCAATTTAAATATGTGTTTTCAACAGGAGCATTTGTTGATTCTTTAAAGGTTTCTGGTGAAATTGTAGATGCATTTGAAAAAGAAACAGATGAATTTGTAACCGTGATGTTATATGACGCTGAAACGTATAATGATTCATTGGTCTACAAAAACAAACCCGTTTATATCACCAATACTTTAGAAAAAAACACAAAGTTTACTATTGAAAACATAAAAGAAGGTAACTATTATTTAGTGGCTTTAAAAGACAAAAACAACAATTACAATTATCAGGCTAAAACGGAAAAAATTGCTTTTAAAAAGGAAAAAATAAAGATTCCTTCAGATAGTAGTTATACTATAAAATTATTTGCAGAGAAAAACGAAATCAAAACCTATTCGCCAACAGTTGAAAGCAACAACAAATTGTTTTTGGGCTACGAAGGTAATCCAAATAATGTGAAACTATTTTATAAAAAGAATAACATTGAAACACCTTTACGATTTGCAAAATCTGCGAATAAAAAATCGGATACTTTACAAGTTTTTATGCCTAAAGAAGCTAAAGATTCTATACAAGTACTTGTGAAATCCGATAACTATTTGAAAAATTATGTAGTGAAATTAAAAAAACTAAAAGAAGCAGATTCACTAAAAGTGACGCTTTTTGCTAATAAAAAATTCCAATTTAACGAAAAACTTAGTTTAGAAACCACTACGCCAATTAATAAAATAAATGCTGAGAAAATATTTCTGAGAAAAAAAGATAGTACTTCAGTCTCCTTCACAACAGAAATTAACGATTTTGAACAATTGATTTCTTTTGATTTTAAACAAGAAGAAAACGAAAAATACGAACTCGAGTTACTGCCTGGTGCCATAGAAGATGAATACGAAACTCAATCTGATAGTTTAAAATTTACCTTTGACAAAGGTGCGATAAGCGATTTTGGAAATTTAAAATTGCGATTGAAAAACATCAATAGATTTCCGTATGTGGTACAAATTTTAAATACTTCAGGAGATATCATTAGCGAAAAATACTGTACTAAAGAAACTGAATTATATTTTGAAGCCATTCAGCCAAGCAACTACCAAGTACGTTTGTTTTATGACGATAATAAAAATAGAATTTGGGATTCAGGAAACTTTAAAATAAAACTTCAACCCGAAGAAATGATTTATTTTCCCGGTTTAATTGACGTAAGAGCCAATTGGGATGTGGATCAGGAATTGGAGTTAAAATAATATAAAAAAACGCATTCAATAACTGAATGCGTTTTTTATTTTAAAAAAGTTGTGTTCTAATTAAAGTACACTTGCTTTTAAATATTCTCTATTCATACGAGCAATGTTTTCTAAAGAAATTCCTTTCGGACATTCTACTTCACATGCTCCTGTATTGGTACAATTTCCGAAACCTTCTTCATCCATTTGTCGTACCATATTTAATACTCTTTCTGTAGCTTCTACTTTTCCTTGTGGTAATAATGCGTATTGAGAAACTTTTGCTCCAACAAATAACATGGCAGAACCGTTTTTACAAGTCGCCACACAAGCTCCACATCCAATACACGCTGCTGCTTCAAAAGCTTTGTCTGCATCTTGTTTGTTAATTGGAGTTGCATTAGCATCGATTGTTCTACCAGAAGTATTTACTGATACGAATCCACCCGCTTGTTGAATTCTATCAAAAGCACTTCTATCTACCATTAAGTCTTTTACAACTGGGAACGCTTTACTTCTCCATGGTTCAATAAAAATAGTTTCGCCATCTTTAAATTTACGCATGTGTAACTGACACGTAGTTGTTCCTGTATCTGGACCGTGTGCACGACCATTAATATACAACGAACACATTCCGCAAATTCCTTCACGACAATCGTGGTCAAAAGCTACTGGCTCTTGTTGGTTATTGATTAATTGCTCATTTAATTGGTCTAACATTTCTAAGAAAGAACTGTCAGTAGAAACATTATCTAATTTATATGTTTCCATTTTACCTTTAGTTCCAGCGTTTTTTTGACGCCAAATTTTAAGGTTGATATTTATATTTTTTTTAGCACTCATAATATCTTATTTATAGTTTCTAGCTGCAATTTTGATAAACTCATATTTCAATTCTTCTTTATGAAGTACTGATTTACTTGCATCGCTTCCATTATATTCCCAAGCTGCAACATAAGCGAAATTTTCATCGTCACGAAGTGTTTCTCCTTCAGCATCTTGATATTCTTCACGGAAATGTCCACCACAAGATTCTTTACGTAATAAAGCATCTTTTGCCATTAATTGTCCCAATTCAATAAAATCAGCTACACGAAGTGCTTTTTCTAATTCTTGGTTCAATTCGTTTGCTGCACCTGGAACTCTAACATCTGCATAGAAATCTTCTCTTAATTGTCCGATTTCTTCAATTGCTTCTGTTAATCCTTTTTCATTTCTAGCCATTCCAACTTTATTCCACATAATTAATCCTAATTTTTTGTGGAAATAGTCAACAGATTTTGTACCGTTATTATTAATTAATTGCTCAATAGACTGACGAACTGCATTTTCAGCTTCCATAAATTCTGGTGTGTCTGTAGCAATTTTACCTGTTCTAATTTCGTCTGCTAAATAGTTAGAAACCGTGTATGGTAATACGAAATAGCCATCTGCTAAACCTTGCATTAATGCAGAAGCTCCTAATCTGTTTGCTCCGTGATCTGAGAAATTGGCTTCACCAGCTACGAAACATCCTGGTATAGATGACATTAAATTATAATCAACCCAAACACCACCCATTGTGTAATGCACGGCTGGGTAAATTTTCATTGGAGTTTCATATGGATTTTCATCTGTAATTTTTTCATACATCGTGAAAAGGTTACCATATTTCGATTCTACCCATTTTTTCCCTAATTCTTGAATTTTATCATCAGAAGGGTTATGATCCCCTTGAGTGTAAGCGGCTTGTTTTCCTTTTGTGATAATCTCTGAAGCGAAATCTAAATAAACACCTTCGTTAGTGTCGTTTGATTCAATACCATGACCTTCATCACAACGTTCTTTTGCAGCACGAGAAGCTACATCACGAGGTACTAAGTTACCAAAAGCAGGATATCTTCTTTCTAAGAAATAATCTCTATCTGATTCCGCAATTTGAGTTGGTTTTAATTTACCCGCTCTAATTGCTTCAGCGTCCTCTTTTTTAGCAGGAACCCAAATACGACCAGAGTTACGTAACGATTCTGACATTAACGTTAATTTGGCTTGATTGGTTCCATGAACTGGAATACATGTTGGGTGAATTTGTACAAAACATGGATTCGCAAAATGTGCTCCTTTTTTGTGTACTTTCCAAGAAGCTGTAACGTTACTTCCCATTGCATTTGTAGATAAGAAATATACATTTCCATAACCACCAGATGCAATAATAACAGCATGAGCTGAATGACGTTCTAACTCACCAGTAATTAAATTACGAGCAATAATTCCACGAGCTTTGCCATCAACTTTTACAATGTCAAGCATTTCGTGACGGTTATACATTTTTACATTCCCTAAACCAATTTGTCTAGACAAAGCAGAATATGCTCCTAATAATAATTGTTGACCTGTTTGTCCAGCGGCATAAAAAGTACGTTGTACTTGTGTTCCACCAAACGAACGGTTATCTAATAATCCACCATAATCTCTAGCAAAAGGAACACCTTGAGCCACACATTGGTCGATAATATTTGAAGATACTTCTGCTAAACGGTGTACGTTTGCTTCACGCGCACGGTAGTCACCACCTTTTATAGTGTCATAAAATAATCTATAGGTACTGTCTCCATCATTCTGATAGTTTTTCGCAGCGTTTATTCCTCCTTGAGCAGCAATTGAGTGTGCTCTACGAGGTGAATCTTGAAAGCAAAATGCTTTTACGTTGTAACCCATTTCTCCAAATGAAGCAGCAGCCGAAGCACCTGCTAAACCAGTTCCAACAACAATAATGTCAATTTTTGGTCTATTGTTTGGAGCCACCAATTTAAGATTATTCTTATGGTTGGTCCATTTTTCTGAAATATGACCTTGAGGAATTTTAGAATCTAATGCCATATGTTTTTATTTTGTAAAAAAGTGAATGTAAATTGGAATAATTGCAAATAAAAACGCAACTACAACTGAAAATGCTTTTCCAAATGATTTAATAGCTGGTGTAAATTTACCATTTGCTCCTAAAGATTGGAAAGCACTTTGAAAGCCATGCCATAAATGGAAACCTAATGCCATCATTGATAACACATAAAATATAACGAAAAACAACCCTTCGTTTGGAATTATATTGAATAATTTTCCTTTACTTTTAAAGAAGGCATAGGTCAATTTATGTAAATCTTTGAAACCAACAAATAAAACTTCACCTGTTTTGGCATCTTTAACAATATTTGAACCTTCTAAAACTAATTTTGTTGTATTTCCAGGTTGATTGTTGTTTTGTTCTACCAATGTTTTTAAAGAACCACCTGGAGGCAAAGGAATCGTTTGAATTTTAGAATCTGGTGTTCCAATAAGCATAGATTGAGATTGCCCTTGATTTCCTTGTGTTTTCGTAACTAAAGGCATGTTAGCATCGAAATGCATTTTTGCCCAAAAGTTAATCATGTGTGTAGAGATAAAAACCAAAATAATAGTTCCTAAAACCGCCATATTTCTTGAAGAAAAACTGCTGTTTTTTGAAGGATTACTCATTGCGTAAGCCACTGGACGTGCTTTTTGGTTTTGAATTGCTAAATAAATCCCATCGATAGCATGGAAAATAATAGAAATGTACGTTAAATAAGAAAGTAATTTTACTGCTGGGTTAGTAGTCATAAATAATGCATACTTATTAAATTGTAATGCCGCTTCAATAGTGTCGCCAGCTAACAATTGTAAGTTCCCTAATAAATGCCCAACTAAAAACAAGCACAAGAACAATCCCGTAAGTGCCATCCAATATTTTTTTGCAATAGATGACTTTAAAAATGCTGATTTTGCCATAATTATAGTTAATGTTAATTTGAATATGTTTAATGTAAGCAAAAATAAAGGTTATAAGTAAGACTTACAACCTTTGAAAGTTAATTTATAATCATTTTAAATGAGTTTAACATTTGTTGAATATCAACATATTACGTTTTGAATTTTTATTCAAATCTTATCGCATTTGGTTTTTTTCTAAAATTTCTAACGTTTGCGTTTCCTTCTTTCCGTTATTTTCTAATTCAATTGTATATTTTCCTGAAGGTAAATAATATTTTTTATTGCCTGATTGATTGATTTTTATTTTACTATCTTTCTTTTCTATTGCCGTTTTTGTTTTTTCATCGATACATAAATCAAAATCTACTTTAAGCATTCCTTTTTCTGCTTTATTTTGACGGTTAAAAACCACAATTCCATCTTTATTTTTTATGGTTAAAATTGTATTTGAAAGTTCTTTTATATAATACCAAATTAATACATTTGGTGTGTTTTCGGTACCCCAAGCAGAACGCTTATTTCCCCAATTTTTAGAAAAAGAAATGTTCTTTACAGGAAATAACGCTATACTGTTTGACTGTGTTTTCTCATTAATTTGTTGAATGTTCGAAAGATTCACTTTATACAAAGAACGCCCGTGTGTAGCCACAATTAAATCTTTTTCTCTTTTTTGAATAACCAAATCGTGTACGGCAACATTTGGAATATCGGTTGAAAAATCTTGCCAAGTTATTCCTCTATCAATAGAAATAAATAAACCAGCATCTGTACCTAAATATAAAATGTTTTCATTTTCAGAATCTTCTAAAATCACATTCACAGCATTTTGCTTAAAATTTTCCGTTAATAATTTCCAAGTTGTGCCTAAATCTTCAGAAACATATGCATAAGTAGTAAAATTATCATTTCTATAACCATTTAATGTAATATAAATTCTATCGGATTTAAACGTTGAAAATCGTACACGAGACACCCATAATCCTTGTGGTAAATTAGTTGATATTTTTATCCAATTCTCGCCGCTATCTTTTGTTACATATACATTTCCATCATCTGTTCCAATAACTAATTTTCCGAATTTAAATTTACTTTCAGCTATAGATGTTATGGTTCCAAAAGGCACATTGCCTTCCACTTTTCCATTGGTTAAATCGATAGAAATTTTTTCCCATTTTTTACCTTGATTCATCGAACGAAACACATATTGTCCGCCAAAATAAACAACATCTTGATTATGAGAAGACAGCAAAATAGGTGCTTGCCAGTTAAACCTGTAAGGTTCTTCTTTTTTATCCGCTTGTGGAGTAATGTATTTTCTTTCTCCTGAAATTCTATCTATTTTAGTATAATTTCCAAATTGATAACCCGTGTAAACTAAATTATTAGTTCTCGTATCAATTTGAACTTGCATTCCGTCTCCACCGCTTAAAAATTCGTACGGATATTTTCCGTCTTGCAACCATTCTACATTGTGCTCATAATTATTTGGACCCGCCCAAACACCGTTATCTTGCAGGCCTCCATATACTTCGTAATTTTCTTTTTCATCTACGTTTACAGAATAAAATTGTCCAACAGCTTGGTTGTTGCATTTTATCCAATGTTTTCCGTTATCAAATGTAATATTTACACCGCCATCGTTTCCGTTTATTAAGTGATTTGAATTTTTTGGATTCACCCAACAAACGTGATGATCAGCATGAACATTATCTTTACTGATTGATTCGAAAGATTTTCCTCCATCATTAGAGAATAATAAAGGAACCGCAGAAATAAATAGACGATTTTCATTAGATTCATCAACAGTAATATCTGCAAAATAATATCCGTAAGAATAAAAGGCATCATCAATAAATTTGTCATTTGTCTTAGTCCACGTTTTTCCAGAATCGGTGGTTTTATAAATTTCTGCACCAATTACTTCCACTTCAAACAAAGCGGCATTGGCATCTTTCGGCTTTTCGTTAGAAGCATTTGGTCGTAAATTCTGATTGTCTACAATCGCATAAGCAATATTCTCGTTATATGAAGTTAACCCAATTCTACCAACACCATTGTTTGATGGAAAACCAGAATTGGCATTAATTTTTGCCCAAGTAGTTCCGGCATCTTCACTTTTATAAATACCAGAATGAATTCCATTTCCTTTAAAATTATTTGCTTTACGTTCGCGTTCCCAAGCCGAAGCAAACATAATTTTTGGATTGTTTGGTGCAAAACTAACATCTACAATTCCTGTTTCATCGTTAATATATAATGTTTTAGTCCAATTTTTTCCTCCATTTATGGTTTTAAAAACGCCTCGTTCTTCATTTTTTGAATATAAATGTCCTAAGACTCCTACTACAATTTCGTTGCTATCTTTCGGATTGATCCAAATTTTAGATATATGATGACTATCTGGCAAACCAATATTTGACCATGTTTTACCTTTATCTGTAGATTTCAAAACTCCAATTCCTGCATAAGAAGAACGAGAAGAATTTACTTCACCTGTTCCTACCAAAATTAATCCCGAATTCCAATCCACAGCAACACAACCTATATTCTGAGTTGGCGCAGCATCCATTACAGGTTCAAAACTGGTTCCGTTATTGTTAGTGTACCACAAACCTCCAGAAGCATATGCCGCATAAAATTCAGTTGGATTTTGAGGATTGACAGCTAAATCGACTATTCTTCCACTCATTATTGTTGGTCCAATATTTTGAAAAGCAACGGATTGAAAATTATTGTCTTGTGACAAAGAAACTATCGTACTAAAAAGAGAAATTAAAAATACAACTTTTTTCATTTTTATATAATTTGATATGTTTCAAAATTAATAGAATTATTTGATAACTATTTGTTTGAAAGTTATTAATTTTGAAAACTTTACTAATACTTCCAAAAAAATGAAATATTTACCAATTAATCGAGAACTTTTTATTAAAAATCGTAAAAACTTTATGGCGCAAATGAAGCCAAACGGAGTTGCTATTTTTAATTCGAATGATATTTATCCTGTTTCTGCAGATAGTACGTTGCCATTTGCACAACATCGCGATATTTTTTACTTATCTGGTGTAGATCAGGAAGAAAGTATTTTATTATTATTTCCAGATGCACCATATGAGCACTTGAAAGAAGTACTTTTTTTAAAAGAAACCAACGAACATATTGCCATTTGGGAAGGCGAAAAACTTACTAAAGAACGCGCTTTTGAAGTAGCAGGAATTAAATCAGTATATTGGTTACAAGATTTTCATAAAGTGTTAAAAGAAGTGATGATGTATGCCGATACGATGTACATAAACACCAATGAACATTATAGAGCAGCAGTAGAAACAGAAACTCGAGAAGACCGTTTTATAAAATGGTGGAAAAACGAATATCCTGCGCATAAAGTAGAAAAATCAAATCCTTTTTTACAAAGATTACGTTCAGTAAAAGACCAAATTGAGTTAGATTTAATTCAAAATGCGTGTAATATTACAGAAAAAGGAGTGCGAAGATTATTAAATTTCGTAAAACCTGGTGTAACCGAGTATGAAATTGAAGCCGAATTGGCTCACGAATTTCTTCGTAATCGTTCGAAAGGTTTTGCTTATACTCCAATTATAGCTTCAGGAAACAATGCAAATGTGTTACATTATATAGAAAACAATCAAGTTTGTAATGCTGGCGATTTAATTTTATTAGATGTTGGTGCAGAATATGCCAATTATTCTTCCGATTTAACTCGTATGATTCCGGTTTCTGGAAAATTTTCTGACAGACAAAAAGCGGTTTACAACGCCGTTTTAAATGTAAAAAACGAAGCTACAAAAATGCTTATACCAGGAACTTTATGGAAACAATACCATATAGAAGTTGGTAAAATTATGACATCAGAATTATTAGGTTTAGGCTTAATTACAAAAGCTGATGTTCAGAATGAAAATCCAGAATGGCCAGCGTATAAAAAATATTTTATGCACGGGACGTCGCACCATTTAGGTTTAGATACACACGATTACGGTTTATTACACGAACCAATGCAAGCCAATATGGTTTTTACTGTAGAACCAGGAATTTATATTCCAGCTGAAGGTTTTGGAATTCGTTTAGAAGATGATGTGGTCATTCAACCAAAAGGGGAACCTTTCAACTTAATGAAAAATATTCCTATTGAAGCAGATGAAATTGAATCGATTATGAATTCTTAATTTTAGTTTAAGAGTTTAAAAAGGTTATACGTTTAAAAGGCGGTTTACGAAAGTGAGCCGTTTTTTTTTAATACAGATTTCTGAAATTTTATTTATTTCTAAAATTTCTCTAATCTGTGTTTAAATAAAAGAAAAACTTTGCGCTCTTTGCGTTTAAATTCTACATTTGTATCTATGAAAAACATCCACTTCAAAAACACTAAAATCAGTTATACCGACCAAGGAAAAGGCAATGCGGTTGTTTTGTTACACGGATTTTTGGAAAATAGTACGATGTGGAACTATTTAGCACCTGTTTTAGCTAAAAAAAACCGAGTAGTTTGTATTGATTTGTTAGGTCACGGGCAAACGGATTGTTTAGGATATATTCATAGTATGGAAGATATGGCGGATGCTGTTCACCAAGTAATATCCGAATTAAAAATCAGAAAAGCGATGTTTGTTGGACATTCTATGGGCGGATATGTAGCTTTAGCTTTTGCCGAATTATATCCAGAATTTATGAAAGGTTTAGTGTTGTTAAATTCGACATCTCGTGCCGATAGCGAAGAACGCATTGCAAATAGAACGCGTGCGATAAAAGCCGTGAAACAAAATTATGTGGCTGCTGTTAGAATGAGTATTGCCAATTTATTTTCAGAAGAAAACAGAATAAAACTTTCAAAACAAATTGAATGGGTTCGAGAAGAAGCGCTTCAAACACCATTACAAGGAATTATTGCCGCTCAGGAAGGTATGAAATTACGAAAAGACCGAGAAGTAATTTTACATTTTGCCACCTATCCAATTTTATTAATTTTAGGAAAAAAAGATCCTGTTTTAAATTACGAAGAGAATTTAGAACAAATTGAAGGCACAAATGTAAAACTAATTTCATTCAATGACGGACATATGAGTCACCTCGAAAACCAAGTGGAATTGGAAAAAGTTATGGGTGGATTTTTGAAATCTTAAAAGCAAAACTTCAACAAGACATATATAAAAACCTTTGCAATCTTCGTACTTAACTTTGTGTTTTGTGGCAAAATTTATTTTATCACTTCTTTAAAAGAAATCGCAGGATTTAAAATTTCTTGAATTAAAATTACCAATTCTTCTTTAAAATTTTCTAAAAATTCAGTTGTAATTACTGTTTCGCCAACTATGCCTCTTCCCTTGCCAAATGTAAAAGGTAAAAATCCAGCTTTCATATTTTTAAAAGAAAAAATTCCTACTTCCACATTATAATTTCCTTTTAAAGGATTGGTTTGAAACATTAATGCATAACACAATAATTGAATAATTTTATCATTAGCCAAATCGAGTGTTAAACCTTCAAACGTATTTATTTTTAATTTATTGGCTTCAACTTTACCAGTTTTGTAATCAATGATTCGAATCGTGTTATTTCGCAATTCAATTCTATCTACTTTTCCTGAAATTTTAACCGGATAAGGTAAATTAGGATGTTCAAATATGGTTTCGTGCGGTTTTTCTAAAGACAAAATAAATAGTTCGTCACCATTTTCAATATGTTGTTTTTCTTGAATTAAAAAATTATAAATATTTCTTTTAGCTACTTCGAAAGCAATTAAATTTTTTCCTTTTTTAATTTCTCCTTCTTTATAAACTTCAATAAATTTTTCTAATGTAATGGCTTCTATATTTTGAATCATCACATCAATATCTGTAACTTGAATTTGAATGTTTTTGCCTTCAAAAGGAGCATACATTTTCTCTAATACTTCGTGGATTATGGTTCCTAATGTATTAGCCGCCACATTTTCTTCTACCTCATCATTTTCACGCACGCCTAAAATTCGTTGATAATAAAACTGAATAGGATTTCGTAAATAATTGGTTAATGATGAAGGCGAAAACCCCTTACCTGTTGCAATTTCTTCTAAACGATCTAAAATAGGTTGTGTTTTTATTACTTCAATTGGTTGATAAATTGTATCAGGTTTAATTGCGTTATAAAACACCTTTTTAAAATTATGATTTGGTAAATGTTCAATCTCTAGTTGAGTAATAAATCGGCTTTTTTCGCCTGCATCAATTCCTTCGGAATGCGTATTATATAACAAGTAAATGTTTTTAGCCCGTTGCAATAAACGATAAAAATGATAAGTAAAGATGGCGTCCCGTTCTTTATATGTTGGCAAACCTTTTTCTAATTTTACATCGTATGGAATAAAGGAATTGTTCGATTTTCCGCCAGGTAATTTACCTTCATTTAACGAAGTAATAATTACATTTTCGAAATCCAAAACACGACTTTCTAAAATTCCCATAATTTGGAGACCTTTGAGTGGTTCGCCTTCAAAAGAAACCTGAGCCTGATCAATAACTTGTTTATAGATAGTGAATAAAATTTCTAAGTTTTCAATTTTATTATACGTTTCAAAGTAATTTGTTATTTTTAAAATGATATTATAAATTGAAAACACAAATGCTTTAGTAACTTTATCTTGTTCGTTTTGATTGCTTAAATGTGTTTTAATGTAAATTAGAATGGCTTTTAATTTTTCTAAAATTTCATTTACAGATACATTCCAATCGAAAAACAAATGATGTACTAATTCGTTATTCATTAAATCGTACTTAGAAAATAATTCACCAAGTCGATTACTGGTAATAAAAGTTAAATTAGAATTTTTTATAATTTTAACCACTTCATTCGCTTGAATACTTGATACAATTAGTGGATTATTTAATATTTCTAAAACTTCTTTATAGTAAAAGACACTTTGTTTTTTATTTCTATTTTGAGTATTTAAATGCAGTTGAAATAACTTGTAAATTAATATTTGCGCTGGATTGTTTTTACTCGGATAACCCATAGTAATATTTAAATCTTCTACCTCAACAGGTAACGCATTTAAAATTGGTATTAAAATATTTTCTTCACTTAAAACAAGTGCAGTATTTTCTAATGATTTGTTTTCAAATACGATTTTTTCTATGATTTTTCCAGCAATTTTGGCCTGACCAATAGACTTTGGTGTACCAATAACTTCAATATTTTTATCGCTTGAAAAAGCATCCGTAATCCAATTAAAAGGATGGGTTTCAAAATGTTTCCAAGAGTTTTTAATTCTTCGCAAAAACAATCCTGCATCGTGAAATTCATCTTTTAAAAAAGCACCATCTATATCCCAAAATACAGAGGCTTTATTATTTTCTAATAAACATTTAATTATTTTTTCTTCTGAAGCGTTCAAAGCATTAAAACCAGCAAATACATACGTTTTATCTTCGGATTTTTTTGCAAAAGCTAAACAATTTTCGGATGCTTTTCTATATAATAAACCTTGATAACCTACTTTTTTATTTATCAAATGTTCTGTAAATTTTTGATAATAAAAAGGCATTAATTTCCAAAAATCTAAATGGTTTTCAATTAATTTAGATTGGTTATTTACATTTGGAGTCCAATGTTTAATACGTTCGATATCTAATAAATAAGAAAATATTTCATTCTGATTGATAAGATATCTATCAATTTCATTAAAATCTTGAATTAACGTAACCGCCCAACTTGAAAATTTTTCAAAATCTTGTTGTTTTGATGTTACAGTATTATCTAAATAAACAATATAAAACTCAAACAAAAGCTCAATATTATCAAGTGTTCTTAATTGCGCAATTTCCTCAATTAGCATTTCAATACTAATTATTTTAGGCGCTAAAAAAGTTGTAGAAGATTGTCTTTTTAATTCTTCAATTAAAAATATCTTGGCTCTTTTGTTTGGTAAAACAATATTGGTGTGGTGTAACGATGAAGAATTATTACTTAATAACTCTTTTGCTAGTTTAGATAAAAATGATGCCTCCATGGCAATAAAGATAAAAAAAAGGTCTCAATAAATTGAGACCTTTTAAAATATTATAAGAGAAAAATTATTTTACTAATTTAACTTCTACTCTTCTGTTTTGAGCTTTTCCAGCTTTAGTTGCGTTTGTTGCAACTGGTTTAGTTTCACCAAAACCTTCAGATGTTAATCTATCAGCAGCAATACCATTTTCAACTAAGAAAGATTTTACAGCTGCAGCTCTGTTTTGAGATAATACTAAGTTAGCATCGTCTTTACCGTCTGAATCAGTATGTCCTTCTAAAGCGAATTTAGCTGTTGGATATTCTTTTAATATAGCAACAATTGCTTGTAAAACTGAATATGTTTGTTTTTGGAAAGATGATTTTGCAGAATCAAATAAGATTGTTTTTGCATAATCATTTAACTTTTTCATTGTGTCTTCAGATACTTCTGGACATCCGTTGTTTGCAACAGTTCCTGCAACAGTAGGACATTTGTCATCTTTATCTAAAACTTTATCACCATCAGTATCAGGCCATGGGCATCCACCGTTTGCTTTTTCACCTTTTACAGTAGGACATTTATCGTTTTGATCAGCAATTCCATCGCCATCAGCATCTGGACAACCTTTTAAAACTGGTAAACCAGCTACATCAATACAAGCGTCATCTTTATCAGCAACAGTATCACCATCTTGATCAGGACATCCATTCATTTCTGGAGTACCTGCTTCTTCTGGACAAGCATCAGCTGAATCTTGAATACCATCTAAATCAGTGTCAGGACAACCTTTGAATGCGGCTAAACCTTTAACATCTGGACAAGAATCTTCAGCATCAATAATACCGTCATCATCTTTATCTTTAGCTCCAAATTGGAATTTTAAACCTGCATGATTAAAGAAATGTGTTGGAATATCAGCATTAGCAACTCTATTGTCATCAAAACCATATTTTAAAGTAGACCCTAATGATAAAGCTACATTTTTAGCAAACCATAAGTTTAATCCCCAACCAGCGTTAACTGTTCCTGCTGAAGCATCACCCATGAAAGTATAACCTCCTCCTATGTTTAAAGATGGGTCAAACCATTTAGATTTAATTAAATTTTTGAAGCTATAAGAAACGGCTGCGTCTAAACCATAGTAATCTAAAGCTCCTGGATTACTTACAACCATACCTCTTGCATCCGCACCAACTGTAGTAGGTTTGAATTCAACAAACTTAGTAATTTTGTTAAAAGATCCAGTCATTCCAAAAGAAAAACCATCTCCAACGTATTTAGATACACTTAGGTAAGATACTGAAGGAACAATATTCCAATTGTCTTTCATGTCTAATGCTTGAGAATACGTTTTTTCAAAAAACCCTAATCCACCTCTACTAGCGCTAACTCTAGTGTCTACTGCATTTAATCCAAAAGACACTGCCCATGGATTAACGTTATCTTGAGCTTGTGACGTTAGTCCAACAAACAACAAAGCAGCAGAAAATAATTTGTTCAAATGTTTCATACTTTTTATTTAATTTAATTATAATTCATTATATTTAGAAGCAAAAGTAATATGTTTTTTGTAATCCACAAAACTTTTGTTTGTTTTTTCATAATTATAAGTTAAACAAATTATTTTTATTAAATTATGTTTAACTTTTTGGCAACGGTTTCAAAAGCAAAAATAGCTTTATCTAAATGTTCTTTTGTATGAGCAGCAGATAATTGCACTCTAATTCTTGCTTTATCTTTTGGAACTACAGGATAAAAGAAACCAATTACATAAATTCCTAATTTCAGCAATTCATCAGCCATTTCTTGGGACAATTTTGCATCATATAACATAACGGGTACAATAGCAGAATCGCCATCAATAAAATCTAAACCTGCTTTTCTAATGCCTTCTTTAAAATAATTGGTATTCCATTCTAATTGATCTCTTAAAGAAGTATCTTTTTTTAATAATTCAAAAACTTTTAAAGAAGCGCCAACAATTGCTGGAGCTAATGAATTTGAAAATAAGTATGGACGTGAACGCTGACGTAAAATTTCAATCACTTCTTTTTTTGCAGTAGTATAGCCGCCCATAGCCCCACCTAAAGCTTTTCCTAAAGTTCCTGTAATAATATCCACACGACCCATAACGTTTTTAGCCTCCAAAGTTCCTTTTCCTGTTGCGCCAATAAAACCAGCAGCATGACATTCGTCTACCATTACTAATGCGTCGTATTTATCAGCTAAATTGCAAATTTTATCTAAAGGCGCTACTAAACCATCCATTGAGAAAACACCATCCGTTACAATTAACTTAAAACGATGTCCGGCTTCTGTAGCTTTTATCAATTGGGCTTCTAAATCTTGCATATTAGAATTTTCGTAACGATAACGCGCAGCTTTACATAAACGCACGCCATCAATAATAGAAGCGTGATTTAAACTATCAGAAATAATGCAATCTTCTTCTCCTAATAAAGGCTCGAAAACTCCGCCATTTGCATCGAAAGCCGCGGCATATAAAATGGTATCTTCTGTTCCGTAAAAATCGGCAATTTCTGCTTCTAATTGTTTATGAATATCTTGCGTACCACAAATAAATCGTACAGACGACATTCCAAAACCGTGAGAGTCTAAAGCATCTTTTGCAGCTTGAACTACTTCAGGATGTGATGAAAGTCCTAAATAATTATTCGCACAAAAATTTAAAACCGTTTCTCCATTTACAACTATTTCCGCACCTTGTGGCGAAGTGATAATGCGTTCTTTTTTATATAATCCGTTTTGTTGAATTGTATTTAATTCATTTTGTAAGTATTCTTGAATTTTTCCGTACATTTTTTTATTGTTTATGGTTGGATGTTTTATTTTTCTACAAATGTATAATTTTTAAATCTTCTCCTATATATAGTAAAACTTTTTTAGTTACTTTTAAATTCATTTTTTCAATAACGCGAACATAATTTTCAATTTGTTTTTTATGTTTCTCGTCTTGCGCTCCTGTTTTATAATCAATAAGAAACGCTTCCGACTTATGAATTACCAATCTATCCGGTTTTAAATTGATTTCATTTGGCGAAATTATATTGTGTTCGGTAAAAACGGTGTAATTCGGATTAAAAAAAGCTTCTAATTCTGGATGATTTATAATTTGTGTTATTTTATCTTCAAAAATACTTTTTTGCGATTGTTGAATCAGACCTTCATCTAAGCTTTTAGTTAATGCCGTTTGCAAATCATTTTTCGAAGTAATATAGGATAAAATTTGATGAATAATATTTCCGAACTCAATAGCATCTTGCTGTAACGTGCCCCACATTAGGGCTTCTTTTTTGGCAATTCGTATCGAAGAAAAATCTAATGCTTTTTTTACGGATTGAATTTCTGCTTTATTTTTAGTAAATAATTTCGGTTGCGAATTCCTTTTTGAGCTTCCAAAAACATATTCTTTTTGTTCTATTGAAAAATTTGCTTTTTGAGTCAAAAAATTTATAAAATAAGAAGCTAACGTTTTGGAAGTAGAAATTTCGCCTTTTGTGGTTATTTTATAACTACTAATTATATGCAATTGCTCTTCGGCGCGCGTTAAGGCAACATATAACACGTTTATAGTATCTAAAATTTCTTCTTGCGATTTGGTTTGATAAATTTCTTGAGTCGTGTCGCTATATTTTTCTAAAATCTTATTGTTTTTAACCAAAGCTTGAGACATATCTACACTTTCGTCTTCCATTGGAATCCAAATATTATTGCTTCTTGGGTTTAAACTATCATCGGCAAACGGATAAATTACCACAGGGAATTCTAAACCTTTCGATTTGTGAATGGTCATAATTCGGATGGCTTTTTCTCCTTCTGGCGAGGGAATGCTTTGTTTGAAACCTGATTTTTCCCAATATTCTAAAAAATCTGCAATGCTCGTTTGATATTTTACGTTTCGTTCTAAAACTAAATCTAAAAAATACTGCACATACGAAATGGTGGTTTTTTCTTTTAAAAACACATTTACAATGTTTTCAACAGCTTCATAAAGTGATTTTTTTCTGCAATTTTCAAAGGATATTTCACAATTAAATGACGCTAAATATTTTTGTAAATCGGTTTCAGATAAATCTTTTGCAGACACAATAAAATCGTGAATTTTATTTTTATCAACCTTTGTAGTTGCTACAAAATACAACCAATTTATTTTTGATTCTTGATTATTTGAGCTATCTAAATATTCTAAAAAATTAATAATGAATTTTACTTCTGAAGCATTTTGAATTAGCAATGTTTCCGATGAAATAATTGGAATGTTATTTTCGGTTAAAAAATTAGCCAATAACACTCCGTTTTTAGTTTTTCGAGTTAATAAAACAATGTCTGAATAGTCAAATCCATTTTCAAGAGATTGCTGAATAATTTCTAAAGTTTTCGATAAATATTGTTTGTCCTTTTCTGTAATCGATTCGTCTTCTGCAATTTCTTCATTTATTTCAATAGTATCATCTAAAAAAGTAACCGATACAAAACCACCTGTTTTTTCATTTGTTTCCTGACCAGCAGTTTCTTTATATAATTTTTGATAGGCTTCATTCGTAAATTCTTCAGAAAGAAATTGAAAAAATTGATTATTAAAGTCGATGACTTCTGAAAAACTTCTGTAATTTTTTGGCAAATTTTCTACAACTTTCAGTTTATTAGAAAACGGATTTACATCCGTACTTAAATCGATAAATTGTTCTGCTTTTCCACCTCGCCATCGGTAAATAGATTGTTTTGGATCGCCTACAATCATTAACGAACCTTTTGTGCCATCTAAATCTTGACTTGCCAAGGCATTATCAATTAATGGTATAAAATTTTCCCATTGTAATTGCGAAGTATCCTGAAACTCATCTATAAAATAATGACGGTATCTATCGCCTAAACGTTCATAAATAAAAGGAGCAGGTTGGTCTTTAATTTCGTTATGAATTATAGCATTAAAATCGGAAATAGATAAGACATTTTGGTCTTCTTGTAATTGCTTGTATTCTTTATAAATTACATTAATTAACGACAACGGAATCATATTTTTGATAATCAAATCGAATAACGCATTTTCAGTTTTTGCTTTGTAAATATGCGTAAGTTTTTCTTTCCAAGTAGGCGCTAAACGACGAACTACTTCTAAATTATTTGATTTTTTAGGAACAATAATTTCTCTTTCATTTACAAAATCGTATTCAGTTGCTTTTTCGTTATATAAATTAACAATATGGTTGTAAAAAGTTTTGTGGTCAAAATCTACTTCCGTTAAATTATTTGCTACAAAATCATCTAAAATGAATTTCGCATTTTCTTTTATTTTTGATTTATTGGATTCAATTTTTAATTTTATTTTCTCTGCAATTTTAGAAAAATCATCTACGGATTTATCGCTTAATTTTCCGAAATTAAAAAAATGTTCTTCGTTTAAAATTAATCTTGAAACTTCATAAAGATCTAATGTTACGTCCCAACTTTTATCGTCATCTGTCTTACTTTTAGCAAAATTGATTAATATCTGAGTCAATTCTTCGTCCTCTCCTGCTTTGGCAACCACTACATCAATCGCGTTTTTTAAAAGTTCATCTGTATCGAGTGTAACATCAAAATTGGTAGGTAAATTTAAATCGTGCGTGAATGTTCTAATGATACGATGCGTGAATTTATCAATAGTAGAAATGTCAAACGCCGCGTAGTTGTGAATTAAATTCTTTAAAATTTTTCTGGATTTTTGTTGTATCGAAGGAACATCTAATTTTATTTCAGCAGCAATTTCTCGCATAAAATCGGCTGTTTTTTCAGTAACTTCGTCTTTAGTAAATGCAATTAAACTTTCAATAATTCGGCTTTTCATTTCTTCTACCGCTTTATTGGTAAACGTAATGGCAAGAATTTTTTTATAGGTATCGTTAGCAGGAGCTACCAGTAAGATTTTTAGATATTCTTTTGTTAAGGTATACGTTTTACCAGAACCAGCGGAAGCGTTATAAACTTGAAATGCCATATTTTTGATTTTTTTTAGCCACGGATTACACAAATTTACACGGATTTTTTTTAACTCAGTCTAATGTGAACTATTTTGAGCGAAGCGTTTGCAATTTTATTGGAAAATCCTATGTACCTATGTGTTTAATTTTTCACAATTTAAAAGATTATTTTCTTATATATTGTGTTTTAATTAACTATCTAAATTTTTATTTTCAAAGTTAAAGTTATAAATTTGAAAAAAATAATTAATCCATTAAAAATAGTAAATCATGGCTTTTGAACTCCCACAATTACCTTATGCATATGATGCATTAGAACCACATGTTGATGCAAGAACTATGGAAATTCACCATACAAAACATCATAATGCTTATACTACAAATTTGAACGCAGCTATTGCAGGAACAGATTTAGAAGGAAAATCTATTGAAGCTATTATGGCAAATTTAGATATGAATAATATGCCAGTTAGGAATAATGGTGGTGGTTTTTACAATCACAATTTGTTTTGGACCGTGATGTCGCCAAATGGTGGTGGTTTGCCAACAGGTGAATTAGCAACTGCAATTGATGCCGCTTATGGTTCGTTTGATGCTTTTAAGGCAGAATTTGCAAAAGCAGCAGCAACTCGTTTTGGATCTGGCTGGGCTTGGCTTTGTGTACAAAAAGGCGGAAAAGTTGAAGTGTGTTCATCTGCAAATCAAGACAACCCCTTAATGCCAGGCATAGGGTGTGGCGGAACACCTATTTTAGGTTTAGACGTTTGGGAACATGCCTATTATTTAAACTACCAAAACAGAAGACCTGATTATATTGAAGCGTTTTTCAATGTAATTAATTGGAATGAAGTGGCTAAACGTTTCAACGAAGCAAAATAAATTTTAAAATGAATAAAAGCGTTCAAGTAATTGGACGCTTTTTTATTATCTGTATATTTGCTTTTAATTTCTTGTAAATGAGAATACTCGTGTGGTTTATTTTTTTTAGTTCTTTTGTGGCTATGGCGCAAAAGACAACTTCAAAGCACCGTGAAGCCACTGAAAATTTAGTAACTACAATTATTCAGTTGCAAAGCAAAAACCAAATAAAAACGCCTAATTTTAGTTATACGTTTTACGAAAAATCAATTGTTTCTGCCAATCCAGATTCTATTTCTGCTTCAATTGATACGGTTTTTAAGAACAAGCGAAAAATGAAATTTATAATAGATTCTTCAAGTTATAAATTCAAAAAAATTATTACCAAACAACATATTTATCAAACCGAAAAAGTAGCAAAAATTTCTATCGAAAAAGGCAAGAAAAAAGAAACTATTATAGGTTTAAAAATGGCTGGTTTGAAACAACCTGTTTACGAATTATTAGGTCAGGAATTTATGCCTTTCGATTTGAGTAAAAAACAATTGAAAATTTTACAATTTACTTTTCAAAATCCGTTTTCAACTGATGGCTCAGTTAAATATAAATTTGAAATAACAGACACGTTAATTAAACCAAATGGTAATGAAATAGTATTGCAGTTTGAATTAAAAAAAAGCATCAAAAAAAACAAATTAAAAGGTGTGGCTATTGTTGATTTAAAAACAAATGCCATTACTAAAATTACTTTTTTAATAAATAGCATTATCAATGTAAAAGCTGAAACTATTTTTGGCTCGTTTAATACTGAAAAATCGTGGTTTCCTGTTTCGCAAAACATATTGATAACTAAAGGAAAAGGAAAACAAAATATTGATTTTTTAGGAGAAACCATTCAGTTTGACAATTTGCCGAACACTTCTAAAAAGTATGATTATTCTAATGATTTGTATGTGAAAATTTACAGAGATTACAGTAATTATAACTTTACACAACTTCAAAATAGACAGCGATATCAAATTCAGATTGATAAAAGTGCTATTAAAAAAAATACTGCTTTTTTTAATACAATTTCAAACGACACGTTAGACGAAAGGTCACAAAACACCTATCAAACATTAGACAGTTTAGTAACCGCAACAAAAATTGAAAAGAAAATTTATTTTGGCAAAAAACTAATTAACGGACAAATTCCGTTTGGTTGGTTTGATTTTCGTGCGCGCGATATTTTTAAATATAACAGTTACGAAGGTTTCCGATTGGGTTTAGGAATTGCCACAAACGAACGCTTTTCACCTTATTACAAACTATTTGGTTATGGCGCATATGGCACACGAGACGGTATTTTTAAAAGTCAACTTGGAAGTGCGTTTCGGATTTCAAAAAATTCGGATAGTTGGATTTCGGGTTCCTTTACAGATGATATTATTGAATTTGCTGATTTAACCTTAATAGCTGATTCAAAAAAATTCAAATTATACGACCCAAGACCTTTTAATCTTTCTACATTTTATAACCATCAATCGTACGAACTGACTTTTGAATCGAAATTTATTTCTAAAATTGAAACTACTTTTAAAATAAGTCGTTCCAGAATCAATCCTTTATTTGATTACGAATTTATTGCACCAAATAAATCATATAAAATATACAATTTAACTTTAGCAACTTTAAGTTTGGAATGGTCGCCAAACAGTAAATTTTTACAAGCACCACAAGAAATTTTAGAGGTGGAAAAAGGATTTCCAAAAATAATTTTGCAGGTGTCTCACGCCATACCAAATGTACTGAGCGAAAACATTGAATTTACAAAAATTGATGCCCGAGTTTATCAAGAAAAGAAATACTTATCAGGACAAAAAACCACTTTTTTATTACAAGGAGGAATTAGTTTAGGCAACGCACCACTATCCCATTTATATAGTGTAACGCCAAATAATTTAGACCGAGAAGCCATTTTAAGACGAGTTACATTTGCTAATAAAACGTCTTTTGAAACCATGTATTTTAATGAATTTTTTTCAGACAGGTATTCTCTTTTTCAGATGAAACACTACTTTAATAAATTTCAAATTTCAAAAAGCATTAAACCAACATTAATTTTAGGAACTAAAGTCGCATTTGGTGGTTTTACTCATCCTGAAAATCATCAAGGTATTGCATTCAAAACTATGGAAAAAGGTTTTTTTGAAAGTGGATTTGAATTACAAAACATTTTCAAAGGCTTTGGTTTAGCTACCTATTACAGATATGGCCCGTATCAATTGGAAAAATTTGATCAAAATATTGCTATTAAATTATCTTTTACATTGAATTTGGGGATATAATTCACCATAATTCTTACCTTTGCAGCATAAAATCATATCATGACAAAGTGGTTAAACACCAGTTTTTGGAATTTTGTAGCGCGTACGCTTTTAAGAAATAGACATTGGGTGCTTTTGTGCATTGCTTTGTTTACTATATTTATGGCATCGCAATGGAAATACATCCGTTTTACACAAACCGAAGCCAATTTATTACCCAACGACCATAAAGACAATATTGCCTACACCGATTTTTTAAAGAAATTCGGTGAAGAAGGAAATATTATAATTTTTGCAGTTAAAAGTGCCGATGTTTTTAAACCAGAAACGTTTAAATCTTGGAACAAAATGATGGCTTCTATTGCTAAAAACAAAGAAGTTGATGGCGTGTTATCATTTAATGAAATTCAGGATTTAGTTAAAAATGATTCCTTACAAACCTTTCAAACCAAACCTTTTATAGATCAAAATAAAGTAGCTAATGCCGCTTATTTAAATACCAAAAAACAAGATTTATTAAACAAAATGCCTTTTTACGAAAGCTTATTGTTCAATAAAAAAAGTGGCGTGGTTAGAAGCGTTATTTATCTTAAAAAAGACATAGTAAACAAACCCGAAAGAAAAGAATTTGTTTTAAATAAACTAATTCCTGCTATTGAATCGTTTAAAGAAACCGCAAAAACGGATATCAAAGTTTCAGGAATGCCTTACATTAGAACCTTAAATGCCAAAGCAATTATTAGTGAAATCGGCTTGTTCATTGGGGCTACTTTATTGGTAACTTCGTTAATTTTCTATTTCTTTTTCCGTTCGTTTCGAACCACTATGATGGCGCTTTTTGTGGTGATGATTGGTGTGATGTGGTCTTTCGGATTTTTGGGATTATTGCGTTATGAAATTACTGTTTTAACAGCTTTAGTGCCTTCATTAATTGTAATTATTGGTATTCCAAATTGTATTTTCTTAACCAATAAATACCATCAAGAAACGCGAATTCACGGAAACAGAGCCAAAGGATTACAACGTGTTTTAACTAAAGTTGGAACCGCAACTTTTATTACAAATGTTACTACAGCAGTTGGTTTTGCAACGTTCATAATTACCGATAATAAATTGTTACAAGAATTTGGAATTGTAACTTCCATAAATATTATGGCACTTTTTGTATTGAGTTTATTCGTAATTCCGATTTTCTTCAGTTTTATGCCCATACCAAAAGCAAAACATTTGGAACATTTGGAGCGCGGCTATTTGGTGAATTTTAAAAATTGGATTATCAACCAAGTAAAATATCATAATGTTCGCGTGTATTCGGTAGCTGTTGGAATTTTAATACTTGGTATAATTGGCGTTTACAAAATTAATATTTCTGGAAGTATATTAGAAGATATGCCTAAAAACAATGCTTTTTTTGAAGACATTCGTTTTTTTGAAAAAGAATTTAAAGGGGTTTTACCTGTGGAGATTTTAATTGACACGAAGCGTAAAAAAGGCGTAATGAAGATTTCAACTTTGAAGAAAATGGACGAGTTGCAATCGGAAATTGAAGCCATTCCTGAACTTTCAAAACCCGTTTCTATTGTCAATTTAGTGAAGTTTTCGAAGCAAGCGTATTATAACGGAAATCCTGCTTTTTACGATTTACCCGATTCGCAAGAACAAGCTTTTATTTTGCCTTATTTAAAAAATTCATCAAAAGACAGTAAAAATAATCCACTAAAAAGTTATGTAGATTCCACTGGTCAATATGCTCGAATCTCAACTTTTATGCGAGAAGTCAGTACGGATGAAATGGTGAAAGTGGAAGAAAAATTAAATGACCGAATCAATAAATTATTTCCAAAAGAACGTTTTACAGTAACAATTACTGGAAAAGCCTTATTATTTCAAAAAGGAACGAGTTATTTATTAGACAATTTAATAGAATCGTTATTATTCGCTTTAGCCTTAACAGGTGCTTTAATCTTTTTCTTATTCCGTTCGGTGAAAATGATTTTTGTGGCTTTGATTCCGAATTTATTACCCTTACTAGCCACGGCTGGATTGATGGGATATTTAGGGATTCCTATTAAGCCCTCAACTATTTTGGTTTTCGGAATTGCATTCGGACTTTCCGTAGATGATACGATACGATTTTTAGCGCAATATCGACAAGAATTGGTTCGAAATAATTGGAAAATTAAAAAATCAATCTTTTCCACATTAGAAGAAGAAGGACCGAGTATGTTTTATACGTCTTTCGTATTATTGTTCGGATTTTCGGTATTTACATTATCGGATTTCGGTGGAACAGTAGCTTTGGGAGGTTTAGTTTCTATCACGTTATTATTCGGAATGCTAACCAATTTAATTTTATTACCAAGTTTGGTTTTATCGTTAAACAGAAGTTTAGCCAACGAACAAGAATTCACAGAACCTATTTTAGATATTTTAGAAAATAATGAAGACCCAGACGCTGTTGCTGAGGGTGAAGAAATAAAAAAATAAAATGAGAAATTTAATCGAAGAATTACAATGGAGAGGTCTGGTACACGATGCGATGCCAGGAACAGAAGAGCAACTTTTAAAAGAGCCAACAGCTGTTTATATTGGTTTTGATCCTACTTCAGATTCCTTACATATTGGTAGTTTAGTGCCTATTATTTTATTAATGCACTTGCGAAAATTCGGACATAAACCTTACGCTTTAGTCGGCGGTGCAACAGGAATGATTGGTGATCCATCTGGAAAATCAAACGAAAGAAATTTATTAGATGAAGCCACTTTAAATCATAATGTAGAAGGAATTAAAGGCGTGTTATCTCGCTTTTTAGATTTCAATGCAACTGATGCACAAGCCCCTGTTTTAGTTAATAATTACGATTGGATGAAAGATTTTTCGTTCATTGATTTTGTTCGTGAAGTGGGAAAACGCATTACGGTAAACTATATGATGAGTAAAGATTCTGTAAAAAAACGTTTGTCTGGGGAAGGCGAAGGAATGAGTTTTACAGAATTTACATACCAATTAATTCAAGGATACGATTTTTATCATTTGCACAAACACCACAATTGTAAATTACAAATGGGTGGAAGTGACCAATGGGGAAACATCACAACAGGTACAGAATTAATCCGAAGAATGAACGTTGATTCTGAAACAGAAGGAAAAGCGTTTGCAATGACGTGTCCGTTAATTACAAAAGCTGATGGTTCGAAATTCGGAAAATCGGAAAAAGGTAACATTTGGTTGGATGCTGATAAAACATCTCCATACGAATTTTACCAATTTTGGTTTAATACGACGGATGTTGATGCCGAAAAATATATTAAAATATTCACATTCTTAGATAAAGCTACGATTGATGCGTTATTAGCGGAACACGTTGAAGCGCCACATTTACGAGTATTACAGAAGAAATTAGCCGAAGAATTAACCGTAATGATTCATGGTGCAGCCGAACACGAAAAAGCGGTTTTTGCTTCACAAGCCTTCTTTAAACCAACTGTGGACGATTTAAAACAATTAGATTTAAAAACGTTAGCGGATGTTTTCCAAAGTTTAGATCAAGCGGAAGTTACTTTAGCAGAAATTGAAGCAGGTTATCCAATTGTAGATGCCTTTGTGAAATCTGGATTTTTATCTTCAGGAAACGAAACCAGAAGAGCGTTAAAAGAAAATGCCGTTTCCGTAAACAAAGTAAAAGTAACAGAAGAATACGTAATTTCTACTAACGATTTAATTGCGAACACGTTCGTTTTACTTCAAAAAGGAAAGAAAAACTATTATATTTTAAAAGTGGTGTAAGCTGTTTTTATGTAAAATATGAAGCCGTGCTGATTAGTCACAGAACGGCTTTTTTGCTTATTTTTAAAGTCTTATATTTTTTATGAAAAACATTAAAGAAAAACTTCTATTAATTTATTTTCCTTTAGTAATAGCTACAATTTTAATTACAATAATTTATAGTTTATTAAATTGGATTTTTGTAATTCAGTTAGAATGGTTTAGTATTTATGATATAGTTGTGGATATTTTTGGCCCAATTATTTTTTCTTTTATTATTATATATTTTAAATTACGCCCTACCATAAAGTTACTTCGCTTAAAAAATAATAGTTCTGATTATTTTAGTTTATACTTGTTTCTAACCATTCTACTCGCAATCCCAACTATTGTAACACAATTCTATTTAAATACTGCAACTGGAAAACTTACACATTTGGAGCATATAAATAATTTTACGACAACTCCAAAAACTAAATATTATACGCTCCGCAAAACTTATTTCTACAAAGAAGAGGTGTCATTCAGTAACTCTTCAGAAGTAACCGGTAAATATGGCACAAAATTAAATTTTCATTTATACTGCGTACAACCAATTTTAAGAAACGCTAAAGATACCATTAAAGATATATGTAATTATTATTTGTGTGAAGAGTATTCCCACGAAATAAGTAATTCATTGAGTGATAATGAAAAACAAAGAGAGTTTACTGCTTTTTTAGATAAAAGTTATAAAGAATTTAATGATAGTAATTTTCAGAATTTCTCTTATTTAGAAGTGCTTCGTACAACTTCCGATTACAAATATTATAAGAAAGCAATAAAAAATAATGTTTTAATTTGTGATTCTGAACCAATATTATTTATTAGTCATAACGGTAATTATAATGATAGAAATGGTGGTAAATTTGGTTGGATATTCAAATCATTTGGCATTTCAATTGGAGTTCTCTTAATTATAATATTGTTTTTAGGGTACAAACCTAAAAGCATAAAGGCTAAAAAAATCGAACCTAAATCTTGGCAAGAGACTTTTAAAAAGGATTATTTTTTTCTAATTCCAACTAAAGAATTTTATATTATTCCAATACTTCTAAATCTAAATTTAATTATTTATATTTTAATGGTACTTTTTGGATTAGGTTTTATAAGTTTTGATACTAGTGATTTGTTTCGTTTAGGTGGTGTTGAAAGAAATGCAGTTTTAAGTGGTGATTGGTGGAGACTTTTTACAGCAATGTTTTTACATGGCGGTCTTATGCATATTGTTTCAAATCTATTTACTTTGTTTTTTATTGGCCTTTTTGCTGAATCTATACTTGGAGTTAAACGTTTTACTGTTGTTTATATATTAAGCGGTTTGGGTTGTAGCATAGCAAGTATTTATTGGCATGACAACACCGTTTCTGTAGGTGCTTCTGGCGCAATATTTGGATTATTTGGAGCAGTAATTGCATTAAATTTGATGAAATCAATTTCTAAAAAAATTGATTTATCATTTCTAATAATGAGTTCTATTTTTATAGGTTACAATTTATTAATGGGATTGTTTACAAACTCTGATAATGCTGGACATTTGGGAGGTTTGTTTACCGGATTTATTATCGGGATTGTAATTTCCTCAATTGTTAAAAATGAACAAGTGGATAAAAATAACAACAAATAAGAGTAATTCAAAAGCCGTTCTGAAAAATCAGAACGGCTTTTTTGTTAGTCTTTAACGCCTAATTTGGCTAAAATGTCTTCCATTAAACACCATTTGGTAATGGATGATTGTAATAAATTTGCGCCTACAAAGGCGGTAAACCACAACCAATTTTGGTTTACATAAATGGAAAGTAAAATACTAATTAGTACAAAACTTCCAGCTATGGCTCGGATGATTCTGTTTTTCATACTTATTTTTTATTAATTTGATTTTTCAATATTTATTGTTGCAATATGAATTTTTGATTTGGTTTCTTGTTGCGAATTAAATTTAGTTATAGCATTAAAAACCAAATCCACATTTTCAACAGGTACGAAAGCATAAAATAACATACTTTCATTTTCATTCATTTCTGTACCAAACCAGTTTTCGCCTATGGCTTCATTACTTGAGTTGTGGTATCCAATAACTTCTTTGTATGAAAAATTTTTCACATTTGCTTGTACCAAAATTTGTTTTATTTCTTTTTCAAATTCTGAAATTGAGGTTATTATTACTAGTTTCATAAGTCAAATATTATTGGTTAATTTCCTCCGTACTTTTATTTTCCCACTTTTTTCTTTCCGTGATATAATAAATAATTGGCACTACTAATAATGTTAATACTGTAGATACAATTGCTCCAAAAACAAGTGATATGGCTAATCCTTGGAAAATTGGGTCGAATAATATAATGACCGCTCCAATTACAACAGCTCCGGTAGTTAATAAAATTGGAGTCGTTCTTACAGCGCCCGCTTCAATAATGGCTTGTTTTAATGGAATACCTTCGTTTAGTCGGATTTCAATAAAATCTATAAGTAAGACCGAATTTCGTACCATTACTCCAGCTAAAGCAATCATTCCAATAAAAGAAGTGGCTGTAAAATAAGCACCTAACAACCAGTGTCCAAATACAATTCCGACTAACGAAAGTGGAATGGCCATCATCATAACGATTGGAGTTTTAAAGTTTTGAAACCATCCAACAATTAGCATATAAATAATTACAATTACTACTCCAAATGCAATTCCTAAATCGCGGAAAACCTCTAACGTAATTTGCCATTCTCCATCCCATTTTACAGTAAAATCACTTTCATCTGAAGGTTGTTCCATATACAATTCGTTAACTTTGTAACCCGCTGGAAGTTTCATTTTTTGTAATTCTTCGTTCATTCCTAAAATGGCATAAACTGGGCTTTCTAATTCTCCTGCCATATCTGCAGTAACATATACTACTCGTTTTTGGTCTTTTCTATAAATGGTTTTTTGTAAGACATCTTCTTTTACTTTTACCAAATCCGAAACTGGAACAACATTTCCACGACTTCCTTTTATTTTTAAATTCTGAATGTCTTGAAGTGAGGTTTTGTCTTTATCATCTAAAGAAAGAAGAATTCCAACACTGTTATTTGAATTTTCATCGTATAAATTTGAAATTGGGTATTCTTTTAACAAATAGGTTAAATTTCCAACAACTTGTTGAGGAGCAACGCCATTTAACATCGCTTTTTCTTTGTCAATTTCTAATTTATATTCGGTTTGATTGTCTTCTACATACCAATCAATATCCACAATATCAGTCGTTTTTTCTAAAATTCCTTTTACCTGATTGGCTACTTCAATTTGTTGTTTGTAATCAGGTCCGTATATTTCAGCAACCAATGTTGATAAAACTGGAGGTCCTGGTGGCACTTCGATAATTTTGACATTTGCTCCATACTTTTTTGCAATTTTTTGTACTTCTGGTCGAACTACTTTCGCAATATCGTGACTTTGTAAATCTCTATCTTCTTTATGTAATAAGTTGACTTGGATGTCGGCCATATTGCTTCCACCACGTAAATCGTAATGACGAACCAATCCGTTAAACGTAATCGGCGCTGACGTTCCAATATAATTTTGATAATTAACTACTTCTGGAACCGTTATTAAATATTGTGCAATTTCTTGCGTTACTGCGGCTGTTCTTTCTAACGTAGTCCCTTCTGGCATATCAATTACCACTTGGAATTCGTTTTTATTATCGAAAGGCAACATTTTTACTAAAACTGATTTCGTGAAAAACATCAATACCGAACCTGCTAATAAAACCACTGTAATTCCTAACATTACTCTACGCTTCGTAGAATTTTCTAAAAATGGACGTTCAATTTTATTGTATAATTTATAAATCCAAGAGGTTTCTAAACCTTGTTCCGCTTTGTGTTCTTGTTCTTCCTTTTCGTGTAATAAATGATATCCTAAATAAGGCGTAACCGTTAAAGCTACAAACAATGACAATAACATTGCAATAGAAGCACCAATTGGCATCGGACTCATATATGGTCCCATCATTCCGGATACGAATGCCATTGGTAAAATTGCAGCAATTACTGTAAATGTGGCTAAAATGGTTGGATTTCCTACTTCGTTAATCGCATAAATCGCAGCTTGTTTGAACGGCAATCGCTTCATTTTAAAATGGCGGTGCATATTTTCGGCGATGATAATACTGTCATCTACTACAATTCCAACCACAAAAACTAAGGCAAAAAGCGTAATTCTGTTTAATGTATAACCCAACATATAGTAGGCAAACAAGGTTAATGCAAACGTTAATGGCACTGAAAAGAAAACCACTAAACCACCACGCCAGCCCATAGCTAACATAACTAAAAGGGTTACCGCGATAATGGCTACACCTAAATGCATTAATAATTCACCAACTTTATGCGATGCGGTTTCTCCATAATTTCTGGAAACTTCTACGTGAACATCATCGGTAATTAAGGTCTTTTTTAAAGTCTCAACTTTCTCAATAATCTTATCTGAAATTTTCATCGCATCCGCACCTTTTACTTTTCCAATTGAAATAGTAACGGCTGGATATTCTGATTTGTTTTTGGTATATTTTTCATTCGCTTTTCCGTATCCAAAAGACACATAACTTCTTGGCGTTGAAGGGCCATCTTGAATTGTAGCCACTTGTTTTAAATATACAGGCATATTTGCGTTTACACCCACTACCAAATTTTCAACATCTTCAGAAGTGGCTAAAAATTCTCCTGTAGTTAATAAATATTCTTTATCATTTGCAACAAAACTACCCGATTGTGAACTGCCGTTATTGGCTTGAATCATTTGCATAATTCCTAAAGCATCCACGCCGTTTTCGGCCATTTTATCTTTATCTAAAACAATTTTTAATTCGCGTGTTCTTCCTCCAATTTCTTTAGTGATGGCAACATCTTTTACTTTTTCAATTTCCGAAGTAACTTCTTCCGCTATTTGACGAATTTCAAAATCATTTAATTTTTCGCTCCAAAGCGTTAGTCCTAACATAGGAACATCGTCAATAGAACGTGTTTTTACCATAGGTTTAAATACGCCTTTTGGAAACATATTTTCGTTTTTCATTAACTCATCGTATAATTTTACATACGAGCGTTCTGAATCTTCACCTACATAAAACTGTACAATTATCATTGCCTGGCCATTCATTGCCATACTATGTAAATGTTCTACGCCTTTAATATTAGACAATACTTTTTCTAATGGCTTGATAACTCGACTTTCCACTTCTGCTGGACTTGCACCTGGATAGCCAATCATAATATCTGCCATTGGAACATTAATTTGTGGTTCTTCTTCACGTGGAATTAAGAACGAACTATACACGCCTATAATCATCAAACCCACCATTAATAATATGGTTAATTTTGAATTGATGAAAAAATGAGCAATTTTACCTGATATACCTTCTTGCATTTTTTAGATTTTTAGATTGTTGGATCTTTAGATTTTTAATAATTTAAAATCTAATTTATTGACACTTTAGCTCCGTTATACAATTTGCCTTCTGATGAAACAATATATTGCTCGTTAGACGATAAACCTGACAAAACCTCTACTTGGTTGTCATACGTTTTACCTGTTCTTACCCATCTTAAAATAGCAGTTTTACCATTGGCAATCGTATAAATCCCTGTTAGTTGTCCTTGTTTTACTAAAGCACTTTCAGGAACCATTACTTTATCTGATTTTACCGTAATTTCTGACTTTGTTGTATTGGAAATTGGAAATTGTACGTTTACAAACATTCCTGATAATATTGATTTATCATTTGAATTTAATGTCACTTTTACTAAATATTGTCCGCCCGTGTTTTTTGCTGAACCGCTGACTTCAGAAACCTTTCCTGATACTTCTTTATTTAAAGATTTTACCATTATTTTTACAGGCATTCCGTTTGTAATTTTGGTAATATCACTTTCAGAAACCATAGCAGTTACTTGCATTCTTGATGCGCCTTCTATACTTACTAAAGGCATTCCTGGATTTGCCATATCACCTTCTTTTATAAAAGTATTGGTAACTTCACCAGAAAATGGAGCGGTAATATTTGAATATGAAAACTGCGCCATTACTTCGTTACGCATTTGTTTTGCTCCAGCTAAACCTGCTTTTGCCATTTCAAATCGCGAGGTCATATCTTCTAATTCTTTTTGAGAAGCACTTTGTTGTGCAAATAAATTGACAAAACGATCGTAATCTTTTTTAGCATTGTTATATGCAGCTGTTGCTTGAAGTATTGAGGCATCAACTTGTGCTTTTTTAGCTTCTAAATCGGAACTATTTATACTTACTAATAGTTGTCCAGCGCCAACTTTTTGACCTGTTTTTACGTGGACTTTAGTTACATAACCCATCATTCTTGTGCTTAAATTAGCACTGCTTTCCGCTTCTGTCTTTCCACTTGCGGTGATAAATTCTGAATTATTTGTAGCCAAACCGTTTACTACAACTTTAATAGCTGGTTCGTTATTGGTTACTTCTTTTGCTTCTTTTCCACATGAAAATAATACTAAAGTGGCAAGGCTTAAAATGGTTATTTTATTTATATTCATAACGTTTTTATTTAATAATTGAAATTTGTAAATCATGGAATTCATTTTAAAAATTAAGATTGATTTTTGATATTGCTATTGAAATTTACTTCGTTAAAAACTGTAAATACTGTTTGGTGAAATTATATTCAAAAACCGCTTGCAGTTGCTCTAATTCTTTTTGAATCATTTGTGTTTCAGCTTGTAATAAATCGGTTGTTTTTTCTAAACCTTGTGCAAATCGATTTTGTCTAATTCTGAACGCTTCTTGCGATTGCTCGAAAGCCAATTGCGATAAATTAACTTTGTTTTCCGAATCTAATAATTGGCGATTTGTTTTGTTTAATTCCAATTGACTTTGTTTCGTATATTGTTCTTTTTCAACATCAGCTTTTTGAGATTCGGCTTTTGCTTTTTCATATTTTCCAATAGATTTGTAACCATCAAAAATATTCCAAGATAATTGAGCGCCAACTAAATAGCCTTTTGCTGAAGTCCCTAAAACAGTTGCATCGTACATTTCATAACTTCCAAAAGCATTTAATCTTGGTAAAAACGTCATTTTTGAAGATTGTAACATTTTTGCATACGCTTCAGAAGATTTACTCATCGCTTGAATGTCTTTTCTGTTTTCGGATAAAGTAGTATTTATAGGTTCAATTGAAATGGTGTTTTCTAACGCTTCAGATGGTTTATACACTTTTCCTTGCGTGTCTTCGTTTAATAAAAACCCTAAATAATCTGAAGCATTTTGCACGTTACTTTTTGCATATTGTAACTGATTGGCAATTTCATTTACACGAACTTGTACGTTTAACAAATCGGTTTTTTGCAACATACCTTGTTTGAAATAATTTTCTACTAATTTCAAATTGGCTTTTCCGGTGGTATTTGCTTTTTCTAAAACTTTAACGGCTTTATAGGCCAATTGTAATTGCATATATGCTTTAGAAACTTCTAATTCTAAATACTCCTTAGTGCGTTCGGTTTGTAATTGAAACGCCTCCATTTTGGCTTTAGCGGCTTGTCTTCCATAAAAACCATCAACATTAATTAATGGTTGTTGAATTTCAAACTTGGTTGCAAAATTTTGTGTTTTTGCAGGGTCATTTAACAACGCTGGATTAAAATCGGAAGCGGTTAAAATTTCTTGATTTAATTTTGAACCAAATGCCATTAATGGATTTGTAGTTGAAATTCCAGTATGTGAAACCGAAATGTTTGGCAAGAAAACTGCTTTTGCCTGATTGTAATCTGCTTTTGCGGATTGGGCATTCTTTTCAGCAATTTTTACTTGTAAATTAGTTGAAGCTATTTTCTTAGAAATATCGTTTTTAGAAATGGACAGCGTGTCTTGTGCCAATCCAAAAACAGAAAATAATACTGCTGAACTTAAAATAGTGTGTTTAAATTTTTTCATAATCCTAAATTAATTATGAGGCAAATGTAAACGCATTAAAAATAGTGTACAGTAACAAGTGTTACATAGGTGGAAAAAATATTTTAGTGTATGAAAGTTAGATTACAACAACTCAATATATGCACGATTCAATTTAATTTTTCCTTTGTTTTCTAATGCTTTTAAAATTCGGGAAATTACAACTCTTGATGTATTTAAATCGTAAGCAATTTCTTGATGAGTATTGTGAATTTGATTGGAAGTATTTATTTTAGATTTTTCTAAAAGATAATTTAGTAATCGTTCATCCATATTCATAAATGCTAAATGATCAATTGTTGTTAGCATTTCTTTCAATCGCATATTATAGCTATTAAATACAAAATTTCTCCAAGTAGCATATTTACCAAGCCACTCGTTCATTTTTGCTACAGGAATTAAAATTAGCTGACCGTCAGTTTCTGCTATGGCGCGGATTTCACTTTTGGCGTTTCCTATGCAACACTGCATAGACATGGCACAAGTGTCTCCTTTTTCTATAAAATACAAAAGCAGTTCGCCTTCATCAAAATCTTCACGTAATATTTTAATGGCCCCTGTTAACATTAAAGGCATGCTTTTTATGTTTTCATTAAAATCTATAATAATATCGCCTTCTTTGAAATTTTGAATTTTAGAAATTTCTAAAATTTCGTTTATCAAACTTTCTTCAAAAATAAAATTATAAGTGTTTTGGAGTGTGTTTTTCATTTTTTGGAAAATTTAAGTTTCCATTAGCGAATTTAGTAAATTCAAAAACAAAAAGTGAAAAAATAAAAAAGATTTGAGAGGAAAGTATATAAAATAAAAAAGGCGAAAATTTCTTTTCACCCTTTTTGCCCCAAATCTACCATAAAACTTAACCTACTAATTTTCTGGTGAGGTAAAAGTATGGCAAGATATTTTACTAAAACAAAATAATTGTTGTATTGCTAATATTCTCGATGAAATGCACTTTTTTAGTAAGCACGTGCTCCATTTCCTTCATAAAAGTTGATAAAAGCCGTATTTACCACTCGGTTTCCTCCAGGTGTTGGATAGTTTCCAGTGAAGTACCAATCGCCTAAATTTTTAGGACACGCTTTGTGTAAATCTTCTACTTTTTGGAAAATAATTTTCACTTTTGCTTTCACTTCTTTTGAAGTTAGCATTTCTGCCATTTTATCTGAAATTTGTTCCTCTGTAAAAGGATTGTATATTTCTTTTACATAATTTACCACTTCTGTATCTTTTAAACCTTGTTGTGCTTTACATTTTTTATAAACGTCTTCTACAATTTGATACTGATTGGTTTCTTTTAAAAGTTCTAATGCCGCTTTAAAAGCAATAAAACCCTCCAAAGTACTCATATCAATTCCGTAGCAATCCGGATATCTAATTTGAGGAGCAGAAGAAACTACCACAATTTTCTTAGGATGTAATCGGTCTAAAATTTTAATAATACTTTGTTTTAATGTTGTACCACGAACAATACTGTCGTCAATAATTACCAAATTATCCGTTGGCTTTACCACACCGTATGTAATGTCGTAAACGTGTGCTACCATTTCATCTCTACTACTATCTTCTGTAATGAAAGTACGCAGTTT
>NZ_JAGNYF010000006.1:0-6276 GCF_017985075.1 Flavobacterium sp. | reverse complement strand
CAATCTAAATACAATTGTGTAATTTCATCATCTAAAAAATGACCGATTTTTTCCATAACGGTTACCGTATCTGCCATTAATTTTGGATGTTGACCTACATCAACTAAGTCTTGAAATAATTCTTTAACATTAGTCATGTTAAAATTTCCAGCAACTAATAAATTTCTGTGCATCCAATTGTTTTGACGTAAAAAAGGATGAACGCTTTCAATGCTGTTTTTTCCGAAAGTACCGTAACGTACGTGACCTAAAAATAATTCGCCTACATACGGAATGTGTTCTTTTTGTAACGCTACATTATTTTGATACGACGGATTTCTCGCTAATTCTTCAGAAATTCTGGTGTTAATTTGACCAAAAATATCCTGAATTGGTTGTGCTTGGTTAGAACGAATTCTACTTATATATCTTTGACCTGGTTTTACGTCTAATTTAATACTGGCAAAACCTGCGCCGTCTTGTCCACGATTGTGTTGTTTTTCCATTAAAAGGTACATTTTTTCTACCCCGTAAAAAGCGGTACCATATTTTTCTCTATAGTATTCTAATGGTTTTAAAAGTCTAAGTAAGGCAATTCCACATTCGTGTTTAATAGCGTCGCTCATAGTTGGTGTTGTATTGTATTATTTATTTGTTGTATTAAAAATGCCCCGAAATTTCGAGGCATAGTTTTGTCTTATAATTTGATATCAAATTGTGTTAACGATTTAAATTGCTGTAAACGAGCATAAACTTCGTCTTCATTTATGACAACCATTTTTTCTGTTCCAAATTTTTCTACACAAAAGGAAGCCAAATTTGAACCATAAATAATAGCGCTTTTCATACTTTCAAAAGAAAAATCCTCCGTTTGAGCTATATATCCAGAAAATCCGCCTGCAAACGTATCGCCTGCTCCTGTTGGATCAAAAACCTCTTCTAAAGGTAAAGCTGGTGCAAAGAAAACATCTTTATTATGGAAAATTAATGCTCCGTGTTCTCCTTTTTTAATGACTACATATTTAGGACCCATTGTATGAATTTTTGCAGCTGCTTTTACTAAAGAATATTCTCCAGATAATTGTCGCGCTTCTTCATCGTTAATGGTAATTACGTCTACGCGTTTTACTACCTCTAATAATTCAGGTAATGCACAATCCATCCAAAAATTCATCGTATCTAAAACAACTAATTTTGGTTGGGTCGTCATTTGATTTAAAACAGATGATTGCACAATTGGATGTAAATTCCCAAGCATAACTACTTCTGCATCCTTATATTTTTCAGGAACTATTGGGTTGAAATCTGCTAATACATTTAACTCGGTAGCTAAAGTATCACGAGAATTCATATCATTATGGTATTTTCCACTCCAAAAGAACGTTTTTCCGCCTTTTACAATTTCAATTCCTTCAATATTTATATTTCTTTCTGATAATAAATCTAAATGTTCTTGTGGAAAATCTTCCCCTACAACAGATACTATTGCCGAATCCACCTTAAAAAATGAAGCGGATAATCCAATATATGTTGCGGCTCCTCCTAAAATTTTATCTGTTTTTCCAAAAGGGGTTTCAATAGCATCAAAAGCCACCGTTCCTACAATTAATAGTTTACTCATTTATTTTGTTTTAAATAAGCTGCAAAGATAGTTATTCCGTTTGAAGTTTAAAAATGTTACGTTATATTTAGTGATAAAAATATTCTGTTTTTATAGGAATCCATTACATACTATTGTGAAAGTAATTTTTTATAGTAATTTTGAATAGATATTAATTTAGTACTTTTCCATTGGAAGCACCAAAAACGACACTTACGACAAACGAGATTACAAGCAAGTTAGAGTATTATTGCTCTTACCAAGATCGTTGTCATAAAGAAGTGGAACAAAAATTACGAAGTTTTACCTTACTTCCGGAACTAAAGGAACAAATTATTGTACATCTTATTGAACATAAATATATAGATGAAGAACGATTTGCTAAAAGTTTTGCAAGAGGCAAACACAACTATAAAGGTTGGGGTAAAAACCGAATTGTTCAAGAATTAAAATTCAGAGAAATATCTAAAAGAAATATCGATTTGGCATTGTTGGAACTTCCAAATGAAGTTTATTTAGCTAATTTTCATCAATTGGCAGAAAAAAATTGGAACGGCATTAAGGAACGAAAAGGACAAAAGAAAAATAAAAAATTTGTAGATTTCTTACTCCGAAAAGGATACGAAACCAGTTTGATTTTTGAAAAACTTAAACAATTGGATAAATAGCCAATTAGAATAATTGTCTAATTGGCACATTGACACATTAATAAATTGGCACATTAATTCCCTATCTTTGCAAAAACAAAACCTTATGTTAGAAAATAAAGATCAAAAAACAACAAGCATTGCCAGTTTAGGTGAATTCGGATTAATTGAGCATTTAACCAAACACTTTAAAGTGAATCAAAAAAGCACAATTAAAAGTATTGGTGACGATGCCGCTGTTTTAGATTTTGCAGGCAAAAAAGTAGTAATTTCTACCGATTTATTAGTAGAAGGTGTACATTTTGATTTAAGTTACATGCCATTAAAACATTTGGGATACAAAGCAATTGTATCAAATATTTCTGACATTTGTGCGATGAATGCCGTGCCTACTCAGGTTACCGTTTCGGTGGCAGTTTCTAATCGTTTTCCGTTAGAAGCAATGGAAGAACTTTTTGCAGGAATTACGCTTGCCGCCAACGCTTATAATGTAGATGTAGTTGGTGGCGACACAACCTCTTCTCAAAAAGGATTAATTATAAGCATTACAGCTATTGGCGAAGCCAATTTAGAAGAAATAACCTACAGAAACGGCGCACAACAAACTGATTTATTAGTTGTTTCTGGTGATTTAGGTGCGGCTTATATGGGTTTACAAGTTTTAGAAAGAGAAAAACAAGTGTTTCAAGTCAACCCAAACAATCAGCCTATTTTAGACGATTATACCTATTTAATTGAACGTCAATTGAAACCAGAAGCCAGAAATGACGTGAAAGAATTACTTGAAAAATTAGAAGTACAACCAACAGCTATGATTGATATTTCAGATGGCCTTTCCTCTGAAATAATGCATATTTGTAAGCAAAGTAAATTAGGTTGTAATGTGTACGAAGATAAAATTCCGGTTGACCCACAATTAATTAATGTGTGCGAAGAATTTAATGTAGATATTACCACTATTGCCTTAAATGGCGGGGAAGATTACGAATTGCTTTTCACTATTAAAATGGACGATTTCGAAAAATTAAAACACAATCCTAATTTTACCATTATTGGTCATATGGTTGCGGAAAGTGAAGGGATGCACTTGGTAACTCGTGCCAATACAAAAATTGAGCTTAAAGCCAGAGGGTGGAATGCAATAAACGAAGAATAAGATGTATTCATATCATAGATTTTTTTAAAACATAAAAATAATTAATTATATTCATAATAATTATAAATGTTTTTTATTAAATTAAAGAGCGGTTTCTGTATGTTTAATTTATTATTTTTGTTAATTAAACTAAAAACTATGAAAAAAATTATTTTTTTATTAACCTGTTTTGCATACTTACAAATAGGTTACTCTCAAGATTATGTTGATATTGTTAAGTTTACAGTTAACAATACTTCACTAGGAAATATTCAGGAAGCAAATCAAAAAAATGTTAACAAAAACTTCGAAACTAGCGTTAATAATGTCAATTTTGAATTGTATTATCCCAATAAACTATCTGAAAAATTGGTTTTATTAACTGGGTTAACCGCAGAAAACACTAGGTTAAACTTGTCTGAAAAGGCTGATAGAACCAGTATAACAATGACGCGATTAAATATAGGAGTTAAATACCAACACTCCGAAAAATGGTCTGGAACATATTTATTATTACCAAAAATTGCTTCAGATTTTAATTCAATTGGATCAAATGACTTTCAAATTGGCGCTATAGCTGTTTTAGATTATCAATACAATGATGCGTACAAAGTTAAATTTGGTTTATATAGTTCAACAGAAAACTATGGTACCTCGCTAACACCAATAATTGGTTTATGGCACCGCTCTAAAAATAATAAATTTTATATAAATGCTACCTTACCAATTCGTATGGATGCAAATTACTCTTTAACCAAAAATCTAAGCATTGGATCAGATTTAATGACATCTATTAAGTCGTATAATTTATCAGAATTTAAATCAAACTTTTACGTTCAAGAAGAATCAATCCGATTTGCATTATATACCGCTTTAGGGTTAATGGATAATTCATTAATATTAAGAGGTAAAGTAGGATTAGATACTACAGATTATGGTATTTATAATGCTAATGAAAAAGTTGGAGTTCAAGTTTTAACTTTCCCACTTAGCGACGATAAAAGAAATAGAGGAAACGCTGAATTTGATTCATCATTGTATGTAGGATTTGATGCAATTTATAGATTTGATTTGACAAAAAACAAATAATCATAATTTCTTTTTTTGAAAAAAGTAAGACCTGGTAATTTATCAGGTCTTACTTTTTATAACAATTTTTGTTCTTCCGTTTCGTAAAAGGTATCGATATTTAATTTTTTTTGCTGCGATGCCATCACGGCTAATTCGTCGCAACGTTCGTTTTGAGGATGGTTATTGTGCCCTTTAATCCACATAAATTTTACATTATGTTGGCGGTAAATTTTTAAAAATCGCATCCATAAATCGGGATTTTTTTTGTCTTTGAAGTATTTCTTTTCCCAGCCAAATACCCAACCTTTTTCTACAGAATCTACAACATATTTAGAATCAGAAACAACCAAAACGTTGGTTTTAGGTGCTTTCAATTTTTCTAAACCTACTATTACGGCTAACAATTCCATTCTGTTATTAGTGGTATGTCTGAATCCTTCAAAAAATTCTTTTTTATAAGGCGTGCCCACCATTTCCATCACCACACCATAACCACCTGGGCCTGGATTTCCTTTGGCAGCGCCATCTGTGTATATGTGAACTTGGTAGGACATTTTAGATTAATTAGATTTTTAGAAGGTTAGATTTTTAGATTTTGAAATTAAGAAAATATTGCGAATTGACTTTCTAAGAAGTCAAACAATCTAACTTTCTAAAAATCTCTCAATCACTTTCGGAAAATGTTCCATTTCCAATTCGTGAATTTTTTTCGCAATTTCTTCTGCTGAAGTACAATTTTCAATATTTACGTTAGTTTGAAATATAAATTCGCCTTCATCAAAATGTTCGTTTACGTAATGTACTGTAATTCCTGTTTCCTTTTCTTTATTTTCTAAAACTGCTTGATGTACATGCATCCCATACATCCCTTTTCCGCCATAATTAGGTAAAAATGCCGGATGAATATTAATCACTTTATTCGGAAATTCGTTAATAATATGAATAGGAAATTTCAATAAAAATCCTGCCAATACAATTAAATCGGGTTGCAATTGTTTCAGCTGATTTAAAACGGTATCGTCTGAAAGTTCCTTTTTATTAAAAACAAAAGTAGGGACTTTAAATTTTTTACTTCTTTCAATTACTTTAGCTTCAGAATTATTCGAAAACACACCAACAACTGAAACGGCATTTGACGTGTCAAAATATGCCATGATATTTTCAGCATTAGAACCATTTCCGGAAGCAAAAAGCACAATCTTCTTCATTTCAATCTATTTTTTTTAACTTATTATAGCAATTAACCACATAAATATCACACAAAAGTATAAATTCATTTAGGTTTAATGGCAAAAAATAAAAGAAATTAAAAAATAATTTAAATGAAAAGCATAGAGAATTAGGCTATTTTAAGTTTTTTTTATACATTCGTAGTTATATTTACTAACAAAAATGTTGTTTTAAAATAAAGTTTTTTATTTTTGCCAACAAATAAATTAAAAATTAAAAATTATGTCAGACATTGCATCAAGAGTAAAAGCGATTATCGTGGACAAATTAGGTGTTGACGAAAACGAAGTAGTAACAGAAGCAAGCTTCACTAACGATTTAGGTGCTGATTCATTAGACACTGTAGAGCTTATTATGGAATTCGAAAAAGAATTTGATATTCAAATTCCAGACGACCAAGCTGAAAACATTGCTACTGTAGGTCAAGCAATTTCTTACATCGAAGAAGCTAAGAAATAATAACCTTTCATCCGTATAATTTATTTTATACGGATGTTGTTATTTTTTGTTTCTGTTTTTAAAAATCTTTGTTTAGATTTGTAAAAACATTGATTGTATTACAATCATTCACATAAGACATTTATGTAATACCCAATGTTGATATTTAATTATGA
>NZ_JAGNYF010000096.1 GCF_017985075.1 Flavobacterium sp. | reverse complement strand
CGTGGTCGTTACCAATTGATACTGTCATAATAGTGAGTAGTGTTGTTAATATTGTTTTACAAAAATAATCAATATGTAGCGTATCATAAAGTAAATTTGTAAATATTATTGGTTTCCTATTTTAATGATTTTACAAAAACCAATCGAAAAAAGAGCGTTGTTAATACTTTTTGATAATGAGTTGATAATCAGTTAATGTTAATTTAACATTACGTGTTGATAACTTAAGATAGAAAATAATAAGTTTTTTGCTGGTGTGAAATTAAAATTTGTAATGCAAATCTTAAATTTAAAATCAAAATTTAGTTATTACATTTTATTGTTTTTTTATGAATAGTTTTTAAGTGGTTATTAACAAAATTTATAAATTGAGTTATATACAAAACAAACGCGGATTAAGATTTTAACAGGTGTTAATAAGATTTGATTAAAAAATAAAATTTCCTTGGAAAAGAAGTAATTAGCAAAATTTTTGAGTGTTTATTAATTTGTATAACTTACAATAAGTTTGTAAAACAACATTTGAAAATAAATTTATACTACATATTAACACACTATAATAACCATCAATAATTTAAATTTAATTAAAATCTTTTTTTGTTGTTTTTAATATATGTTGAAAACTTTTAAAAAAGAGAATAGAATTAAGAAAATAGAATATAGACTTTTAAAAATAATTTAATAAGTCAATTTTTTATAAAAACAGCTATGTTATACTAATGTAAAGTGAAACGTCTTTAATATTTACAAAAAACTATGTTTCTATGTGTTTAAAAGAAAATATTTAATCTTTTATTAATCTATAATATTCAATCTTTTCTCTAAAATATAAATACTTCTTTGTACTTTTATCGATATTAAGAATGATATATGAAAAAGAATTTCAGAAAAATGACAAAAAAAGCCAAAGATTTTTCGGCACACGTATATAAAATACTATCCGCATCACCTACTAAAGATTTTAATTACAAACAAATTGCTGCGATAATTGAAGTGAATGATACCCAAAGTAGAAACGAAATTATTAAAGAATTAGGTATTTTAAAGAAAGCAGGTAAAATAGAAGAAACCGAACGCGGTAAATATAAAATAATATCCAAAGCAGAATATTACGAAGGAACAGTAGATATGACATCTCGTAAATCGGGATATTTTGTTTGTCCAGAATTAGAAGATGATGTATATATTCCGTTTATAAATTTAAACCACGCTTTAGATGGTGATAAAGTTAAATGTTATATTTACAATAGAAGAAGTAGTAGAAAACCAGAAGCCGAAGTTTTAGAAATTTTAGAAAGAGCAAAAACAGAATTTGTTGGTGTAATTGATATTCAGAAAAATTTTGGTTTTGTAACTACTACAAACGCTAAAATGTACACGGATATTTTTATTCCAAAAAATGAAATAACTACTGCAGAACACGGTGATGTTGTATTAGTTTCAATGGTTGATTGGCCAAAAAAAGCCGATTCCCCTTTTGGAAAAGTAATAAAAGTATTAGGAAAACCAGGAGAACACAATACGGAAATCCACGCGATTTTAGCAGAATATGGTTTACCAAATGATTTCCCTATTGAAGTAGAAGCGTATGCGAATCAAATAGATACTTCAATTACAGAAGAAGAAATTGCAAAACGAAGAGATATGCGAAATATTTTAACGTTTACAATTGACCCTAAAGATGCAAAAGATTTTGATGATGCCTTATCTTTTCAAGTATTACCAAATGGAAATTATGAAATTGGAGTACATATTGCTGATGTTTCTCATTATTTACAAGAAGGAACTATTTTAGATGAAGAAGCTTATAATAGAGCTACTTCTGTTTATTTAGTGGATAGAGTGGTTCCAATGTTACCAGAAGTATTATCAAATTTTGCTTGTTCTTTACGACCAAATGAAGAAAAATATACATTTTCGGCTATTTTTCAATTAAATAATAAAGCGGAAGTGGTGGATTCTTGGTTTGGAAGAACTGTAATTTATTCAGATCAACGATTTGCGTATGAAGAAGCACAAGAAATTATAGAAAGTAAATCAGATATAATTCCAGCTCATATTTCATTAACTGGAAAAGAATACCACGCACCAAAACCAATTGTAGAAGCTACTTTAAAAATGGATGAATTAGCAAAAATTCTTCGTAGAAAAAGAATGAATGCCGGTGCAATTTCTTTCGATAAAGTAGAAGTGAAATTCAATTTAAATGAACACGCAGAACCTGTTGGCGTATATTTTAAACAAAGTAAAGACGCGAATCATTTAATTGAAGAATTTATGTTGTTAGCCAACAGAAAAGTGGCTGAATTTATTGGAAAACAAAAGAAAACATTTATTTATAGAATTCACGATGAACCAAATGAAGATAAATTATTTGGTTTACAAAATGTAATTTCTAAATTCGGATATAATTTAAATTTAAAATCGAAACAAGATATTTCTACTTCTTTAAATAATTTATTATTAGAAGTTCAAGGAAAAAAAGAACAAAATATGGTCGATACACTTACGATTCGTTGTATGAGTAAAGCCGCTTATTCTACGAATAATATTGGTCATTATGGCTTAGCTTTTGATTATTATTCACATTTTACTTCGCCAATTCGTCGTTATCCTGATGTTATGGCACACCGTTTGCTACAATTTTATTTAGATGGAGGAAAAAGTGCAAGTGAAGAAGTTTTTGAAGAAAAATGTATGCATTCGTCCGATAGAGAAAATTTAGCGGCTAAAGCAGAAAGAGATTCTGTTAAATATATGCAAGTGAAATATATGCAAGACCATAAAGATCAAGAATTTTTAGGTGTAGTTTCTGGAGTTACCGAATGGGGAATTTATATAGAAATTATCGAAAATAAATGTGAAGGAATGGTGCGTATTAGAGAAATTAAAGACGATTATTATACGTTTGACGACAAACAATATGCTTTAGTAGGTGAAGTTTCTAAAAACTTAATACAATTAGGAGACGAAGTGTACGTTAAAGTAAAAAATGCCGATTTAGTAAAAAAACAATTGGATTTTCATTTTGTAAGAGAAAATAAATAAGAGTGTTCAGTAATCAATTTTTTAGTGTTCAGTTAAAATAAAATATCATCACAAACTTGTCATACTGAACTCGTTTCAGTACCTAAAATATATGAAAGTAATAGAATTTATAAAAAGGAATATTTCGGTTTTTAGTGTAGTAAATTTTATATTTTTAATATTTATTTTATTTATTCAATTTTTTAGTAGTGAAGCGACAGGATGTGAAAAAGGATGGTTATTTTTAGGAAATTTTTTTTAATTTTTTGTATTTTATTTTTATTTATAATTGATTTTATACTTAAAAAACTTATTAAAAACAGATTATATCTTAATTTTTTACAACTATTAATTTTAGTATTAATTTATATATATTATTCATTTTACATTTAATTGCAATTATGAAAAAAATCATTTATTCTATATTATTTTTAAGCTCAATAGCTTTTGCACAAACTGAAAAATCAGTTGGTGATTTTACCAAAGTAACTTCTTTTGATAAAATAGATGTAGAATTGGTTTTAGGTACAGAAAATAAAGTAATTTTAAAAGGTACTAATTCTGAAGAAGTAGAATTAATAAACAATAATGGTGAATTAAAAATTAGAATGCCATTAACAAAAATACTAAGTGGTGATGCTATTTCAGCAACCGTTTATTATAAAAAATTAAATGCTTTAGAAGCTAACGAAGGCAGTAGAATTTCTTGTGATACAGAAATAAAAGCCATTGGTTTTGATATTATTACCAAAGAAGGCGCAGAAATTGTTTTAAATACTCTTAGTGCAGATAAATTAAAAGTGCGTTGTGGTGCAGGAAGTATAGTTACTGTTAAAGGAACAGTAAAAAATCAGGATATTTTAGCGAATTCGGGTGCTAAATATGACGGGCAAGATTGTACTTCCCAACAAACTACAGTAACCGTTAATGCAGGCGGAATAGCTAATGTAAATGTTTCTGATATAGTGGATGCTAAAACCCGAGCAGGCGGAACAATTACTATTTACGGCAATCCAAAACAAATAAATCAAAAATCGGTTGCTGGCGGAAAAATTATTCAAGCAAAATAAATTTACCTTCAAGTTTTTTTATAACTTTAAAAATTAGTAGTTTTACATTTAAGTGCATTAGTTTAATAACCCTTTTAAACTTATAAACTTTTTAAACTTATAAACCTTTTAATGATTCACGATATATTATTAGCCATTCCTTGGGCATTTTTATTAGCCATATCAATTGGTCCTGGTTTTTTTATGTTATTAGAAACCAGTATTACCAAAGGATTTAAAGCGGCTTTTACTTTAGATTTAGGAATTGTATTTAGTGATATTATTTTTATTTTAATAGCTTATTTTGCTACGAATCAAATACTATCGCAACTAAAAGATAACCCTGTTTTATATATTGTTGGAGGAATTATAATGTCGGTTTACGGATTGATTTCTTTTATTCAGTTAAAGAAAAAATTTAATGAAAAAATGGATGACGACGATGAGGAAGACATTCAGAAAAATAACTACTTAGGTTTATTTTTTAAGGGTGTTTTTTTAAACATTATTAATATTGGAGTCTTAGGTTTTTGGATGATGATTATTATAACGCACGGTCCAAAATTAGAAATGAATCCGTTGCGAATTTTTATATTTTTTACTGCAATTTTAGTGTTTTATTTACTTATTGATATTTATAAAATACTATTAGCCAAGCAATTAAAACATAAATTAACACCAAATAACAT
>NZ_JAGNYF010000095.1 GCF_017985075.1 Flavobacterium sp. | reverse complement strand
ACACCATTATAAATTTTCCAATTTTTCATTGCTTTTTTAGCATCCACTTCCAACAAATAACAAACTTTTGGAAAAACATAATTGAAAAACAAAAAGATATAGGTTTTAAAAACAACGATAATTTGTTCTACAATTCTATATTGCCCAGCCATTAAATTACTTCCAAAATAACTAATTAATACAACTGGTGCATACAACTGTAGAGAAACAAATATTTGAGAAGAAAATATAGAAAAATCGTTTTTAATATGAATTCCAACTTCCGTAATATTAATTTGAGAAAAGCTAAACTTGTATTTGTTTAAGATTAATATAAACACCAACAAATTAGCAACAATCATTCCAATTCCCCACCATAAATTCACAAATATATAATCCGATTCTTTATTAATTGTGGTGAAAATTGCAACTAAATAAATGGTTTTAGAAACAATATTTAAAAGTGTAATCCATTTTACGTTTTCTATACCTTGCAAAAACCAGGTTGGATTTATAAACTGTCCGACCAAAACCGATAACCCTAAAAAAAACATTGTTTTTTCCGTTTTAAAAAATGGAATAGTATAAATTAAAATTGTAGTGATTAAAAGTACCGCAATTAATATTATGGCTTTTACAGTATATGTTGTTGTAAAAATTTTATTTAATTCTTGATGATTTTTTCTATTAACAGCAACTTCTCTAACACCAATAATATCCGAACCAAAATCGATAAAAACAATTAAGAAAAAACAAATTGCCATTCCAACTGCCGTTTTTCCAAAATTTTCTTCTCCACATACAGAAACAATATAAGGCACTACTAATAAAGGGGTTGCTAAATTGAACAATTGACCAAAACCATAAATACCAAGTTTTTGGAACTGCTGATGAAAGAGTATTTTTTTAAGCAACTTTAGCATTTATTTATCCGAATAAAGTTGGTTCAACCTGTTAAATAATTTGTCGCCTTTTGGATAAAGAGATGGTCCGTTTTCTTGCTTTGGATTTTTTCTTTTAATACTTCCATATAATTTATCAACTGAGGTATTGTTCTCATCTACTCTAAAAATATAGAAAATTTCTTTACCTTTTACAGAAAAGTTTTTGTTTTTGTATGCAAAATCCATTTTGTTTAAAACCACATCGCTTTGAGAAATATTTCTACCAAAATCTAAACGAATCTGTTTGGGTTGAATTGAATCTGGGAAAATTATTTGAATGTTTTGATTTTTTTTGTTTGCCGCAACTTTTATCCAAAAAGATTGTTTGTCTGTAAAGTTTATATCTTTGGTTTTTGTGTAATATACATTAATAGAATCCGTTTTTTGAATTACAGCATCAATATTTAATACAAGCTGATTGGTACTATTATTATTTTCACAATTAAAAAATAATAGTATTACGGTTACAAAACATATTTTTTTTATTGCTTTCATAAACGATATAGTTTGAGTAAAAATAAAAAAATCCGATTGTATAATCGGATTTTTTATTTTTATATGATTAACAATTACTTAACTGTTATATTGTTTGGATACTCCAATGCTGATTGGTGTGGTGTTAATTTATAATCACCAAACAAAATGTGAATATAATTGTTTACTTTTTCTGATCCAATATATTTTAATTTCTGTCCGTTTTCTAAATATAGCTCTGTTCCTTTAGAAATTAAATCCATTTTTTCTTGAGAAAAATCAACTAATAACATATTATGTATTGTTCCAACTCCATTTTTCCAGTTTTCATCAGAATAATTTGCTAATTGTATAGTTGTTACACTTTCATTAGCTTCTGTAGAATTTTCTTGTTTTGTATCTTCCTCTTTACCTTTACATGAAAAAGCAAATGATAAAATAAATAATCCGATTAATACTTTTAATTTCATTTTCTGTGTTTTTAATTAGTACAAAATTATATTTTTTTTTCTATTATTTATAATTTTTCTATTTTTTCTTGAATATATGATTTTTTCTTAAAAACCAATTCAAGTATTAACGATAAATACTTAATTATTATTGTGCTTAATAAGAAAAAACCTAAAAAACCAAAAGATATCAACAACATAGTTGTAGTCCAACCTTCAATTGGCTTGTCTTTACCAAAATAAATTATAATGGTGTAAATTATAACACTAAAAGTAACTAACAAGAGTACTAAAGCTATACTCATAGATATTCTATAAGCTAAATTGGTGTATATAATTAAAGCATCAATAGCTGTTTTACTTCTTAAATAATTTTTTTCTGGTGTTTTTTTTATGGAATTGATTTTATTGTATTCTAAAGTGATAATTTTTAAACCACTATTTACATACATAGCTTTTCTATACGGAATAGCTACGCTAATAGAAAAAGCTCTGTTTATAGATCTTCTTGATAAAATCCTAAATCGATCTGTTCTTAACTTATATTCTGATTTGGCGTAATAATTGTATATTTTATAAAACATTTTGGATATTAAATTGTCTGATTCAATAGGTGAAACGGCAACAATATCATATCCTTCAATCATTTTTTGATAGGATTGTAAAATTAAATTTTCATTATAATCAATAATTGTAGAGTCGAATTCATAAACAAAATCACCAGATGACAAATCTAAACCAGCACTCATGCTCAGCTCTACTCCTTGGTGAAAACTCATTTGAATTATAGTAACTTGATAATCATCTAAAAAAGAGGCTTCTTTAATTTTTTGAACAGATGTATCCGAAGAGAAATCGTTTACGATTATTATTTCAAATTGTTCAAATACAGCATCAATATTATAAACTACTTTTGATAAAAAATCAAGTATGGAATTTTCATTATTATATAAATAAACAATAACTGATATAAGCTTTTTTTCTTTCATTTTAGTTAAGATAAAATAGTATCTAAATCATACACCGTATTAATTTTTCCTGATAATACTGAAATAAATTTAGGCGAACTTGAAAATTCTTTAATTACTGTTGGCCGAGAATCGTCAATTTCTGATTCTTTTAAAATTGGTTTTATAGAAAACAAAGATTCCACAAATTCAATAGTTACATCATCATTTAAATACTTTTTTGCTAAAGCATACATGTGTGACCAAGATGATTTTGGTTTAGCAGCACACGTATTACAATTTGCTAATTTAGCAAAAGAACACGTATTGTTGCTCTTTTTTTGACAAATAAAAGTAGGCAAATCCTCATTACACGTTTTATGTGGCGTATAATGGACTGCTGTTAACGAATGATATCCCGTTTTTCCAAAAGGCATTAGCGAGAAAAAAGGTCCGTCCATTAATGTAATTCCTGTGTTTTTTAAATTGTCGCTTACTTTACACAAAATAACTTCACACAATTCGTATTTAATTTTAATTGGCTTTTCGTTGAACAGTTTTAGAATTTGATTTATTGAAGCATATGTAGCATTTAAAACGAATTCCGTTTGTAGCACTTCATTTCTATTTGTTTTTAAAATATATTCTTTTTCCGTTTTTTCTACTGCTGTAATATGCGTTTCATAATGTATTTCAACAGATGGATATTTGGCAATTTCACCTAAAAAATATTCTTTTAATATTTGTGCATCGTAAGTACATTCTTCTGATAAATAGGCGCCTTCTGTGAATTCATTTTTAAAATATTCATTACTATTTATAGGTTTACATGGAATATTTGTGTCTTTACAAAACTTTTCAAACTGATGCGCATTTGTCCAAGAAAAAGCCTTTGAAATTGCATAAATTTTATCAAATTTATTGTGAACACAAAATGTATAATCTTCTAAAAACCTATCATAATAATCAGATGATTTTTTAGCGGTACTATACGATCTTGGATAATGATAACCCATATGAACTCGAGCTTGATTGATATAAGTAGCTCGAGAAAATGCTTCTACATCATGTTCTATTACCAGAACCTTTTCTCCTTTTTTTCCACAAAAAAGCGCGGAATATAAACCATATAATCCTCCTCCTATAATTATTTTATCAAATTTATTCATTTTAAAATATTTCTATAACTGTAGGATATTTTACTTCTTCAGCAAATGTAATTACATTTTGATTAACGTATAAATGAATATAATTCCCCACTTTTTCTATTTTATCTAAATGTAACTTTTTTCCGTTTTTTGTAATTATAAACTTGCTTTTATTTAGTTTTTTAAAAGACGTATCAGAATAATCAACTAGTAAAATTTGATTTATTTTACTAACTCCGCCTGTCCAATTTCCATCATTAATATTGCTTAAAGTAATACTGTTGAGTGGAATTTTATATTCTTTTACGTTTTCTTCCGATTTAATCACATAATGTTTTGTCCAGCTATCAAATTGATCTAAACTGTGAGCTAAAATAAATTTTTCATCTAAAAATGCTTGCGCTTCGGGTGTAATATTAAAATAAGTGCCAAAAGCTCCAAAATACCAAAAGGAAATTACTTTATTTTGATTGCTCATCATTTCTTGAATGTGATTCTCTAAACCAGCTTCAACAACTTGAGTCCCTTGTTTTTTATTAAAGAAAAAGGTTAAATACCAATTTAAATTACTAACAACTTGATTGTTTTCTTTATTTTCTTTTTTAATAAATTCTGTAATTTCTCTAAATTGAGTTTTTGCAATTTTATTATAATAGTCGTTAAAAATAAATAATTCGTAGAAAGTAACAGTCGTTAAAAACAGTAGTAATAAAATTTTTATAATAGCGTATTTAAATTTTAATATGGCAATAGAAATAAGTATAATAAATGCAGGTAAAATGGTAATAAAATACCTACTTACTATCATTGGTGTTACTAAATAAGAACGTAGTATTGGTAGGGCTAATGTTATTATTATCCATGAAAATAAAAGTAAATAATTCTGTTTCATTTTC
>NZ_JAGNYF010000094.1 GCF_017985075.1 Flavobacterium sp. | reverse complement strand
TTATTGCCTTTTGACATTGCTCACGATATAGTAAAATCAGTAGCTAAAACGAACCGTTTATTAGTAATTGATGAAGATGTTCCTGGTGGAGCAAGCGCTTTCATTTTACAAGAAATTATTGAAAATCAAAACGCGTACAAACATTTAGATAGCGCACCACAAACCTTAACTGCTAAGGCACACCGCCCAAGTTACGGAACGGATGGTGATTATTTTTCTAAACCAAGTGCCGAAGATATTTTTGAAAAAGTGTACGAAATGATGCACGAAGCAAATCCGAATAAGTTTCCGAAATTGTATTAATTAAAATAAAAAAAACAAGCTTCTATTTCCTTACATTCCTTATATGGTCAAACAATAAAACATATAAGGAATAAATAAAATATAAGTTTTAAATAAATCCAAATGGCAAACACCTACATCGCATACCATTTTACAATAAAACCTATAGAATTGGGTTCGCAAATTTTAATTGCTCAATTAGAAGAAACCACTTTTGAAAGCTTTGAAGAAACCGAAGAAGGCATTTCTGCTTATGTTCAAAAAGACGTTTGGTCTGAACATATTTTAAACGAGATTGAAATTCTTACGAATGAAAATTTCAAAATTTCATACACAACCAATGAAATTGAGCCCGTAAATTGGAACGAAGAATGGGAAAAAAACTTCTCTCCTATTGATGTGGACGGAATTTGCCACGTTCGTGCACCTTTTCATCCGGCAACTAATGCCAAATATGAAATCGTAATTGAGCCAAAAATGAGTTTTGGAACAGGGCATCATGAAACGACACATATGATGATTCAACATCTATTAGAGTTAGAAGTTGCCAACAAAAAAACCATTGATATGGGTTGTGGAACAGCCATTTTAGCCATTTTAGCTGAAATGAAAGGCGCGCATCCAATTGATGCTGTGGATATAGATAATTGGTGTTATTTAAACTCCATTGAAAATGCTGAACGTAACAACTGCAAACACATATCCGTATACGAAGGCGATGCATCTTGGTTAAATGACGGTCAGAAATACGATGTATTTATTGCCAACATCAACAGAAATATCTTATTAAATGATATGGCAACTTATGTAAACTGTATGAATGATAATGCCGTTTTATTATTAAGCGGATTTTATACAGAAGATTTCGAAGCGATAAACGAATGTTGTGAAAAATTAGGACTAACTTTTGAATCGAAAAAAGAAAGAAACAATTGGTTAGGTTTGAAATATAGTAAAAATTAGTAATTTTACATTATAATAAATTATTAGTTATGAGCACATTAACAGAAACATTAGAAGAAGTATTAGTTGAAGAAGCCATTGGTGTTAACAACGAAATTGTTTTATATAACGATGATGTAAATACTTTTGATCACGTTATTGAATCACTTGTTAAAATTTGCGACCATACTTGGGAACAAGCAGAACAATGTGCAATTTTAGTACATTACAAAGGACAATGCACTGTAAAAACTGGGGAATTACCAAAACTAAAACCACAATGTGCTTCCTTGCAAGATGCGGGTTTAAGTGCTGCAATCATATAAAAAAAATCGACCAATTGGTCGATTTTTTTTATACTACTTTGTCATTCTGAACTTGATTCAGAATCTTGAGTAATTAATTATAGAATCTGAAACAAGTTCAGATTGACAAGAAATACATTTTTTATGAAGTTATTTTTCCAAAAGCACAACTCACATACGATTTGGCTTTTGAAGTTAAAGTATTGGCTTCGCCATCTTCGGGATAACCGATATCTGCTAATGTATTCTTTACGACATCTAAAGTGTGAGCTTCTGAATATTCAAAAGTAACGGAATTGTCTTCCACTTCTATACTAACTTCGGAAACATCATCTAAAGAATTTAATTTTTTTGAAATCGTGTTGGCACATCCGCCGCATTTCAAATTTTGTATATGAACAATTGTTTTCATTTTAAGTATTTTATAAAGTAAATTTACAAAAAATATAAAGATAAAAACCTGATAAATATCACTTTAACATAAAATTAATGTGGCAATTTATTTTTCAAAATCCCATAAATATAAGTACCTAATAAAGCTCCTAATAACACAACGCAAATTGACAAAACACCATTTCCTATTAAAATAAAAATCGGACCCGGACAACAACCAACTAATCCCCATCCTAATCCAAACATGGTTCCACCAATAATATATCTTGAATAGGAAAAATCTTTATCTTGAATTTTTATTTCAGCGCCTTTAAAACCTTGAATTTCTTTCTTTTTTATTAGATAAATTCCTGTTACACCTACAAAAATTGCGGTTCCAATAATACCATACATGTGAAAACTTTGAAACATAAACATTTCATATATTCTGTACCAAGAAACGGCTTCTGCTTTAGTTAAAACAATTCCGAAAACAATTCCAACTATAAAAAACTTTACTAATTTCATTACGAACCAAAAATTAAAGGGATTAAAAAATGTGCCGAAATTAATCCGCCCAGAAAAAAGCCAATTACAGCAATTAAAGAAGGTATCTGCAAATTACTTAAACCAGAAATAGCGTGACCAGAGGTACAACCACCTGCGTAAGGCGTACCAAAGCCAATTAAAAATCCACCAAATAGCAAAACTAAAAATCCTTTTAATGTAAATGCGTTTTCTAGACTAAATAAAGCATCAGGACCTAATTTACCATTAGGAACATCAATATTTAATTGTTGTAAACTAGCAATTGTTTTTGGATTTATTTGAAGTACACTTGTAGTGTCCATCAAAAAATAAGATGCAATAAACCCCCCAACTATTGCACCCAAGGCAATAGCTAAGTTCCATTTTTGTTCCTTCCAATCAAAATCAAAATATTCGATTTTCTTTTTAGCAAATGTCATGCTACAGATGTTTCTTAAATTAGAAGACATGCCAAAAGTTTTACCAAAATAGGTTAAAACCAACATAATAAGTCCGATTAAAAAACCAGAAATAGCCCAGTGCCAAGTACCTTGAATTACTTCCATAATTTGTGAAATAGTATTTAATGAATTACTATATTTGTTTTCGATTTCAATTGTAACTATTTTATAAATAAAGAGTTCATTTGAAATTCAAGTAGAAACAGTTATTTTTCTGTTACAGACTTTTTAAAACCGACTTCAAAGATACAAAAAATGAATAAATTTAAAATAGAATTTAAATGGGCAATATACTACACTTTTTTAGGAATTATGTGGTTTCAACTAGAAAAATATTTAGGTTTTCATGATACAAACATTGCCAATCATCCTGTATTTACAAATTTAGTATTTATTTTAATATTCGGAATTTACATTCTGTTTTTATTAGATAAGAAAAAAAACTTTTTCAAAGGTATAATGACTTGGCAACAAGGTTTACTTTCTGGTGTGATTTTAGCTATTTTCGCTATGATTTTAACTCCCTTTGCTCTATATTTTTCGTTAAAATATGTAAATCCTGATTTTTTTACAAACATGATAAACTATTCCGTTTCTAAAGGGATGAAACTAGAAAATGCACAAGCTATGTTTGACATAACCGCATATATGATTTTTGCAACTTTTGGAACGTTATCTTTTGGTATCATATTTGCAGCATTAGCAGCATTACTTGTAAAAACAAAAAATAAATAATTATGAGAAAGTTGAGCCTCCTTAGTATCCTACTTATACTTTGCTTGTCATGTGTAAGTACAAAAAACACCATTCAAAATATTGATGACACAGCCGTGCTGCCTAAAATTGTTTTTGGACAATTTGAATTAGTAGAAACAGCATCCGACATGCAATACGGATACAGTGAATTTTATCCAATAAATCTAGGATTTTCTAGTTATGAAAACAGCAACAACCAAAACGTGAATCGTTTTTTCAATAGTTTTACAGGTATAAACGGCGAAAAAGTAACCTATAAAATTATAGAAACGTGTTGCCCATTTCCTAGTAAACACAATAAAATGGGTGCTGGAACTTTAGTGTTATATGAAATATATTTAGACGGAACACCTTCAAATAAAAAAATATACGTGAATACATTTGAAAAAGGTAAAATAATGTGCCCAAAAGGATTTTCAATTAAAAAAACTGCATCTTCTGATAACTAAACTCTTAACTTTATTATCTTTGCACCTTAAAATTTATCAAAATGAACTTAGACAATATTCCACAAATTAAACATACAAAAAGCGGTAATTTTTTCGTTTTAGCAGGACCTTGCGCCATTGAAGGCGAAGAAATGGCATTACGAATTGCAGAAAAATTAGTTACAATTACAGATAATTTACAAATTCCATTTGTTTTCAAAGGAAGTTTCAAAAAAGCAAATCGTTCAAGAATTGATAGTTTTTCGGGTATTGGAGATGAAAAAGCACTAAAAATATTAGAAAAAGTTTCAAAAGAATTTGGAGTTCCAACTGTAACTGATATTCATACCAACGAAGATGCTGCAATGGCGGCTGCATATGTAGATGTATTGCAAATTCCAGCATTTTTAGTTCGTCAAACGGATTTAGTTGTAGCAGCTGCCAAAACAGGTAAAACAGTTAATTTGAAAAAAGGACAATTTATGAGTCCGGAAAGCATGAAACACGCGGCTCAAAAAGTAAAGGATTGTGGTAATGATAACTTTATGATTACCGATAGAGGTACCATGTTTGGTTACCAAGATATGATTGTAGATTTTAGAGGTATTCCAACTATGAAAGAATTTGGAACTACTGTATTAGATGTTACGCATTCTTTACAACAGCCAAATCAAACTAGTGGTGTAACTGGAGGAAGACCAGATATGATTGAAACTATTGCCAAAGCAGGAATTGTTACAGGTGTAGATGGAATTTTTATTGAAACCCATTTTGATCCTGCAAATGCTAAAAGTGATGGTGCAAATATGTTGCATTTAGACTATTTTGAAGG
>NZ_JAGNYF010000038.1 GCF_017985075.1 Flavobacterium sp. | reverse complement strand
CTTTGGAAAAGAAAACCAAAAAGTGATTCCGCTAAGCGAAGTGGAACTTCATAAAAATTATGCTTTAGTCATTACGACCAATTCGGGTTTATGGCGATATTTAATTGGCGATACCATTCGATTTACTTCCTTACAACCGTTTCGTATTAAAGTTACCGGCAGAACCAAACACCATATTAACGTGTTTGGAGAAGAACTAATGGTTGAGAACACGGATGTGGCTTTAGCAAAAACTTGCGAAACCTTACATTGCGAAGTGGTAGATTATACCGTTGCACCGATTTTTATGAATGGAAAAGAAAAAGGTGCCCACGAATGGATGATTGAATTTAAAAAACATCCAGATAATATGGCAAATTTTTCAGCACTTTTAGATAAAAACATACAACACATAAATTCCGATTACGAAGCCAAACGATTTAATAATATGACGTTAAACCCACTGGTATTAAATGTAGCTAGAGAACATTTATTTTACGATTGGCTGAAAAAGAAAGATAAATTAGGCGGCCAACACAAAATTCCAAGACTATCTAATTTAAGAGACTATTTGGAAGAATTGAAAGCCATGTAACTATTTAACCGTTTAAAAAAAGTAAAACTACCTTAGTAAAAAATATATTTGAAAGGTTAAGTTATCAAAAAGATGTATATCTTTCAAGAAAAAGATGTACATCTTTCAGGTAAAAGTTGTACATCTTTTGTGTAATAGTTATACATCTTTTATAAAAGTAATCAATAGAAAATGATTTTAGTATCGGGTTTATTTAAAATTATGGTGTAGGGTTTTTAAAAAATATCGGTAGAAAATTTCAACTAATCTATTTTCAGAAAATATAAAAGGCACATAATGTACCTTGTACTGGAAACAAATAAAGCTCAAAAACATACATTTTTGAGCTTTATTTTTTTATACTGAGTTTAAAGTTTACGAAGCAATTTCCAAGCGTTTCAATAAATTTTTGCTTAATGTATTTTCCGCATAGGTTTTAGTTACTTGTAATACTTTGTCTTCCGAGCTTGGTAATTCGTACATCGCATCGGTTAAAATGGCTTCACATAAACTACGCAATCCACGAGCACCTAATTTATATTCCAACGCTTTTTCTACAATGAAATCTAAAGCATCATCGTCAATAGTAAAAGCAACTTCATCCATTTCAAATAATTTTTGATATTGCTTAATTAAAGCGTTTTTTGGCTCTGTTAAAATGGCACGTAACGTTTTTGCATCCAATGGATCCATATGCGATAAAACAGGCATACGCCCAATTATTTCAGGAATTAAACCAAATTCTTTTACATCACGTGGAATAATATATTGCAATAAATTATCGGCATCTACTTTATCTAATTCTTTAGAAGCGCTAAATCCCATCGCTTGTCGGTTCAACCGTTTTGAAATAATACGTTCCACACCATCAAAAGCACCACCTGCAATAAATAAAATATTTTGTGTATTCACCTCAACAAATTTTTGGTCGGGATGTTTTCTACCTCCTTTTGGAGGCACGTTTACTATAGAGCCTTCTAATAGTTTTAGTAATGCTTGTTGCACACCTTCTCCAGAGACATCTCTTGTAATAGACGGATTGTCACTTTTACGAGCAATTTTGTCAATTTCGTCAATAAAAACAATACCTCTTTCGGCTTTAGCCACATCGTAATCAGCAGCTTGAAGCAAACGGGTTAAGATACTTTCTACATCCTCACCTACATAACCTGCTTCAGTTAAAATAGTGGCATCTACAATCGCTAAAGGAACGTTTAACATTTTTGCAATAGTTTTTGCTACTAATGTTTTTCCTGTTCCGGTTTGTCCTACGATTAAAATATTACTCTTTTCAATTTCTACATCGTCGTCTGTAACTTTTTGAGACAATCTTTTGTAGTGATTATATACAGCAACGCTTAATACTTTTTTGGTTTGTTCTTGCCCAATTACATATTCGTTTAAAAAGGCATTTATTTCTTTTGGTTTACGCAATATTAAATCGCCAAAAGCTTCAGAATCTGTTGTTCCTTTTAGCTCTTCTACTACTATTCCGTGTGCTTGCTCTATACATTTTTCGCAAATATGCGAATCAATACCTGCGATTAATAAACTTGTTTCTGGCTTTTTTCTACCACAAAACGAACATTCTAATACTTCTTTTGCCATTATTTTGGGTGTTGGGTGTTGGGTGTTGGGTGTTGGGTGTTGGGTAACAACTTTAATGATGTGTTTACCCTTTACCTAAAACCTTATACCTATAACCTATTCATTATCTTCTCAATACTTCATCAATCATTCCGTATTCTTTTGCTTCATCAGCAATCATCCAATAGTCGCGTTCGCTATCTTTAAATACTTTTTCAATAGGTTGTTTTGAATGTGATGAAATAATTTGATACAATTCATCTTTCAATTTCAACATTTCTCTTAAGTTAATTTCCATATCCGTTGCTACACCAGAAGCACCTCCAGAAGGTTGGTGAATCATTACACGAGAATGAGGTAATGCCGAACGTTTTCCTTCTGCACCTGCACACAATAAAACCGCTCCCATAGAAGCCGCCATTCCTGTGCAAATTGTCGCTACATCAGGTTTAATGTATTGCATAGTATCGTAAATACCTAATCCTGCATAAACACTTCCACCTGGCGAATTGATATAAATTTGAATATCTTTAGAAGCATCTACACTTTCTAAAAACAATAATTGTGCTTGTATAATATTTGCCATATAATCGTCAACACCGGTTCCCATAAAGATGATTCTATCCATCATTAAACGAGAAAACACGTCTAATTGTGAGATATTTAATTGGCGTTCTTCAATAATATATGGTGTTAAACTGCCTACTAATTTATCGTAATACAAACTGTTTACTCCGTGTTTTTTTGTGGCAAATTTTTTAAATTCTTTTCCGTAGTTCATTTTAAATTGTATTTAAAAGGTTATGATTTTAAATATAAAAACGTCAAACCAAAATGATTTGACGTTCAAATATACTAATTTTTGTGAATATTATATTTCACCATACGAAGCTTTAACAAAATCTTGGTAGTTCACTTCTTTTTCAGTAGCTTTTACACTTGTTTTGTACAAGTCGATCATTTTTAAACTCAAAACTTGGTCTGATATACGTTTAATTTCTTCTTGATTTGACATGACTCTTGAAACAATTCCGTCTACTTCTGCATCTGTTGCATTGGCTTGACCAAATTGTGCCATTTGTTGTCTGATTAATCCTGAAGTAAAATCTTTTAATTCTTCAAATCTAACTTGTAAATTATGTTGAATAAATATTTTAGATTCGATTAATTGGTAACGTAATCCTCTTTCTGATTTTGCAAATTCAGCTTCTGCTTGTTCAGGAGTTAAAGGTGTTTCGCCAATAGTTTGGATCCATTTTTTTAAGAAAGTTTCTGGTAAATCAAATTGAGTAGTTTCTAATAACGCTTCTGTTACATCATTTAAAAACTGTTGATCTGCTTGCTGCACGAATTGTTGTTCCGCATCTTCTTTAATTCTAGCTTTTAAACCCTCTAAAGTAGTTACTTCTCCGTTTGGAAATAATTTTGCAAATAATTCGTCATTAATTTCCGCTTTTTCAATAGATTGAATGGCATCAATAGTAAAATTAACTTCGATATCTAAACCGTGAACGTCATCGTGAGCTACTTTCAAATAATCCATTAATTGGTGGTCGTCATTAAACAAACCTTTCGTTTTTAACGTAACAACATCGCCAACTTTTTTTCCAATAAATTGTTTACCCGTTTTAGCATCTGCAAAAACATCTAAACTAATTAAAGCTTGGTTACTGATATTTTTTTCTTCGTTTGAAAACGTACCGTTTATTTCAAAACCTTTTTTAACTTCAGTTTCCGTTAAAATTTTACCGTATTGCTTTTGAATTCTTTCAACTTGCTCGTTTAATAAGGTATCGTCTGCAATAATTTTATATCTCGTTACGCCAGCAGCTCTTGCTAAATCTACAGAGAATTCTGGTGCAATTCCTAATTCGTATTCAAAAACCAATTCGTCTGCTTTCCAATCAAAATTTTCATCTATACGAGGTAAAGCATTACCTAACAAGTCTAATTTTTCCTTTGCAATATAATCTTTTAACCCTTTGTTTACCAAAGCAGTAACCTCTTCAATAATTGCTGGTTTTTCAAACTGTTTTCTCACCACATCCATCGGTGTTTTACCTTTTCTAAAACCTGGTAATGTAGCTGTTTTTCTTTTTACTTCTAAAAAATTTTCAATTTTTTCAGTATATTCATATTTACCAATTGTAATTTTTACAACGGCGTTTAATGCGTCAATGTGTTCTTTTCTAATGTTCATTTTTATTGATTTTTTGAAGTATAAATATGGGTTGCAAAATTATATAATTTTTGCAACCCATACAAGTTTTTAATTTACAGAATTTTACAACTACTTATTGTTTTTTTCTGTGAAAATTTTATTTAATATATATTGACTTACCGAAAGTAGCACACTAAAAACTAGTGCTTGTAAGAATGTCATAGCAATACCATCAATTAAATAATCAGCTATTTTTACAATACTGGCATTAATAACCAATAAAAACAAACCCAAAGACATAATTGTTACTGGAATGGCAAGTATTTTTAAAATAGGTTTTAAAAAGGTGTTTAAAAATGATAAAGCCACCGCCATAAATACTGCTGCAGAATAATTGGTGATTTCAATTTTTAGAAAATACGAAATAACAAGTATTAATAGCGTTGAAATAAGTAATTTGATAAGGTAATTTTTCATTTTTATACAATTGATTTATACATTTTTCTTTAAGGTGTAAATATAAAAAAATAGGCACCAAAATGATGCCTATTTAGAAATTATTTAAAAACTAACTTAGTTCGTTGGTAAAATATTAATACCTGGGAAATAAGTAGGGTTGTGTAATGGTAAATTTGATTTGTATTTTGCGTTGATTGTTTTGATAATTTCATTAGCAATTACCGCATAACCACGTGCATTTGGATGTACACCATCTAAAGAAAATAAGACTTGACCTTCTGTCCCTGAACCACTAAAATAGTTAGCAGTATAAATTGAATTAGTTTCAACTTGTAAACCAGAAACTAATTGATTCATAACAGCATTCATATCCGCTACAGCTAAATTTTTAGTAGCTGCAATTGCTACAATTGAGTTGTTATACGCTGCAGTAGCCGCGGCAACTTTTGCTTTTTCAGTTGAAGTTAAGACCCATTTGTTAGCTAACGGTAAAGTTACACCATTTACATTAAAAGGAGCAGTTCCAGCTGGGTTAGGTTGTCCAATTATTGAACTTGCTGGTAATACAATTAAATCATTTGTTGGATCATTAGGATTATTAACATTATATTTAGCGTGACGAGCTTGTCCGTATAAAGCACCTAAAACAGATGCATAAGGAGCAAAAGGTGTAGAAGCTGCTGCTGCTTGAATTGTTGAACCTATGTCAGTTAGTGATTCATCTTTAATTAATACTGGATTTTTTGTTCCTGCAGCAGTACTTAATGGAGAAATTCTTCCGCCAGAAACTGCAGCTAAAAACTGATATAAACCAATTGCCGTTGCATTTCCAGAAGTAGCTTCTGCCGGTAAAGCTTTAACTGGCACAGTAGTAAAATAAGGAATAGAGGTTACACTAGGAATCGTACATACCACCCCTTTTGCTCCGTTTACTGTTAACGTGTTAATAATGTTAGTATACACATTATTGAAAACACCACTATTTGTAATATCATTAAACCCATAAGTAGCTGGATTTAAATTTCCAGTTACATTATGATCTGCTGCTGGTGTTACACCATCTGCTTGGGCACCACCTGCAGTAGCATACGCTAACACATCGTTTGAACCAATCCAGTTAGTAAAAAACGTTGGGTTTTTTGACATTGCATCTGCTAATACTGTAGCATTAGGAGTTGATGCATGACGAATAAAATAAGGATTAGCATTTGGTAAATTTGCAACATTACCATAACCTGCAGCTAGTAAATGAAATGACTTTGCACCAGGTACTCCCATATTGTTAAAGGCCTTAGCTTGAGGAGTCAAAGTAATTGTTGATGCTCCTGCAATTGGTTCTGGTCTATTTTGAGACGCATCTATAACTAATCTATTTCCAAAACCTGGAACTCCCAAAATTCCACCTCTATTATATGTATCATCTTCAAAAGAAGGCTGCGTAAAAGCACCACCACCCACTAAAGCGAATTGTTGTGCTAATAAATTTGGGTAAGAATAGGTTTGTCCTACTCTAGAAACGGTTCCATCCATGTAACCAGCTGTAAGTGAATTACCAACAGCTACATATGTTGTAAAATCTGCTTCACCAGAAGAATAAGCGGCATTCACTTCATTTTCAAATTCTGGTTCACAACTAGCAAATCCAATTGCTAAAGTTGCTACTATTATAAATTTATTTTTCATTTTTTGAATATATTTTAAATTAGAAACCGTAAGTTATACCAATACCTGGAGAAAATACAGATGATTTATAGGTACCTCCGAAAGTAGAATATTGAGGTGAATTTGAAGGACCAGTTGTTGGATCGTCAAAATAATCATAAGAATTATTAACTTCATCAAAATGTAAGTATAAGAATGACATGTCAATTCCTAATTTACTGTTTATTTGATACGTGAATCCTCCTGTGTATCCTACAGAATCATTACGGGGTGTTTCTGGTGCAAAATAGCCTTGTTGAACTGGACTTTCATCAATATAGTATCCACCTCTAACTGTTAATTTTTCAGAAGCTTTGTATTGTGCTCCAAAACGATAAGCACTTACATCTTTATAATTTCTTAGATTTTTTGAAGTTGGCAATGCGCTATCAAAATCAACATCTAAAGATTTGTATACACTCCATTTTGTGTAGTTATAATCGAATGCAAATAACCATTTATCAGAAGCTTTGTATGAAATACCAGTGGTAAATTCTGCTGGTAAAGGTAAATCTGCACTAAAATAAGTATCTCTAAATGTTCCTGAAGCGATAGTTGGTACATCTGCAAATTTTGCAGAACCACCTCTTGCTTGCATAATAATTTCAGAACGATAATCCATACCTAAAGTTACTTTTTTAGATAATTTAAACATCATACCTACATTGTATCCTGATGCTGTAATTCCTTTTGCATCTAAAGTAACATCCGTTCCACTTCCATTATTAGATAAAAGAGGGTTTGGCGTTAAATTTCTGTTGAAGTTAACACTTCCTTGTACCAAAATTGGTCCCCCACCAATACTAAAAACATCCCCTACTCTAAACGAAATAGTTGGTTGAATAAATATCGCTGATAAATCAATATTGTTTACTAAATGCGCTCCTGCCCAGTCTTGATCCCAAGCTACAGAAGAACCATAAGGTGTATATATTGCTAAACCTGCAGATACCCATTCGCTAATTTTGTACGTAGCATATATACTAAAAGGAGTACCCATATTATCTGTTGCTGCCGTTTGATTAAATTTTGAACTTTGAAATCTTGTTTTTGCCATTAAAGCATTTCCACCTACTGATAAGTTGAATTTTTTGTCTAAGAATGACATTCCTGCAGGGTTAAAAAACGCCACCTCTGCACTATTAACAACTGCTACTCCGGTATGTCCCATTGCCAATTGTTTCTGACCTTGAATAGAAACTCTATACCCTCCTGCAAACATAGACACAGAAGCCAAGGTTAGTAATGATAAAGAAAATAATTTTCTCATAATTAAAATTTAGTTAGTATTTATTTTTATATTTTATTCAAAATTAACATTATTTATGAAATTGACAATTTTTTTAACAAAAATATTATGCATACATAATATTCGTTATACAAATTTTTCAACTTCAGAATAAAATGCAGTAGGATTTTCAGCGTGTAACCAATGCCCTGCATTTTGTATTGTTTTTATAACAGCTGATGGGAAATGATGTAAAATTGTTTCAAAATCCGAATCTAAAATATAATCCGACTTATCGCCTCGAAGAAACAAAACGGGCTTATCAAAATGATTTTCAAATGGAAGCGCCGTGCCAATTTCAGATATTTTCTCATTAAAAACAAGTAAATTAAATCGAAAAGCCAATTGATCTGGAGTTTCCCAATATAAGTTTTTTAACAAGAATTGTTTCGTGCCAAAATCTGAAATGTATTTTGAAATAATTTCATCAACTTCACTTCTACTTGGTTTTTTTGAAAAATCAACTGCATTTAATGCTTCTAAAATGCTTTGATGATGTGGCGCGTAATATTTTGGGCCAATATCAGCAATAATTAATTTTTCAACATATTCTGGATAAAGGGTCGCAAATAACATGGCAATTTTTCCGCCCATTGAATGCCCTAATAGCGTTACTTGTTGTAATTGGTGAAAATCGATGTAGGATTTTACATCTTCCACCATGATTTCATAATTAAACTCATCTGAATGAAAACTTTTACCATGATTTCGCATATCTAACAAATGAATTTGAAAACCCAATTGCGCAAATTGCAAACCCAACGTTTTCCAATTATCAGACATGCCTAAAAATCCATGAATAATTATAAACGGCTTTCCTTCGCCTTCTATTTTTGAGTATAACATTTTTTTGGTTAAATTTTATTTGATATAAGGTTCCTAATTTATATAGTTGGCTTCGAGTGCCTCAGCCAACGGTGACTGAGGTACTCGAAGTTACCGTTGACTAAAGCACTCGAAGCCACTTTTTACTTCAACTTATTCAAATACATATTCACTACGTTATCTAATCCAAGATATAAAGATTCCGAAATCAGAGCATGACCAATGGATACTTCTAATAAATTTGGAATGTTGTCTTTGAAAAATTTAATATTATCTAAACTTAAGTCGTGCCCTGCATTAATACCTAAATTTAATTCATTTGCTCTGATGGCAGCTTTCACAAATGGCTCAATTGCTGAATGATTTCCTAAACCGTATTGATGAGCAAAACTTTCTGTATATAATTCAATTCTATCTGCACCTGTTTTTTTAGCACCTTCAACCATACTTCCATTGGCGTCAACAAATATAGATGTTCTAATTCCATTACGTTGAAATTCTTGTATGACTTCCGTAAGATAATCCTTATGTTTTATAGTGTCCCAACCTGCATTTGAAGTAATTGCCCCAATAGCATCCGGAACTAAAGTTACCTGATCGGGTTTGCATTCTAAAACTAAATCAATAAAATTATGTTGCGGATTACCTTCTATATTATATTCTGTGTAGACAACATTTTTTAAATCTCTTGCATCTTGATAGGTAATATGTCGCTCATCTGGACGCGGATGAATGGTAATACCATGGGCTCCAAATTTTTGAATATCTTTTGCTACTTGCAACAAATCAGGAACATTTCCACCTCGAGCATTTCTTAGGGTTGCAATTTTATTAATATTAACCGATAACTTTGTCATAATTGAATTAAATTTGTACAAAATTACAAACAAAAATAGACTATTTTGTATTTTTTACTTAATTTGCAATAGTTTTGAACTTAGATACATGGATAAAATTACAGATTTTATAAACAATCAATATAAAGCGTTACAAGTTAGTGCTACTGTAGCTGATGCCTCAGATTTATTCTTAGATTTAGATTATTCTCATTTTCCAATTTTAGAACAAAATGTTTTTTTAGGATCAATAGCAAAAGAAGATGCTGATATTTTTTTAAGTACAGATAGCATAGATGTCCATAAATATAATTTAACTCGTTTTTTTGTTCGAAACGACATGAATTGGTTTGATGTTTTAGAAGAATTTTCAAAAAATCACACCAATCTTTTACCGGTTTTAGACGATAAAAATAATTATTTAGGTTTTTATGAACTTGACGATGTGCTTCATTTTTTTAACGAAACCACATTTGTAAAAGAAGACGGAAGTACCATTGTTGTCGAAAAAGAAACTGCCGATTTTTCATTTAGTCAAATTTGTCAAATTGTAGAAAGTAACGATGCTAAAATATTAGGCGTTTTTATCTCAAATAATTCAGCAACAAAAACCGAAATAACATTAAAAATTTCGCAAAGTAATTTTAACGAAATCATTCAAACATTTAGAAGGTACAATTATACTATTTTATCCGAACATGAAGAAGATGCTTACCTTGCCGATTTAAAAGATCGCTCGGATTATTTAAACAAATATTTAAATATATAAAAATTCACAAATGAAAATAGCTGTATTTGGTCAATATTATCAAAACAACACCCATTCTATAGTAGAAAAAGTAGTGGCTTTTTTAGAGCAGAATAATATTGAAATTTGTTTTTATAAAATTTTTTACGACAAATTAATTGAAAATGAGGTGTCGTTATCTGAATATAGCACATTTGATTCTCACGAATGTTTGAAAGATAATTTTGATTATTTAATTAGTATTGGTGGCGATGGAACTATTTTACGAGCTGCCACTTTTGTAAGAAACTACAATTTACCAATTATAGGAATTAACGCAGGAAGATTGGGGTTTTTAGCAACTATTCAGGAAGAAAATATCGAAAAACTTTTAACACGTGTGGTGGCAAATGATTTTTGTATTTCGAAAAGAACTTTAGTTAGTTTACACGCACATCCTGAAAATGTTGATTTAGAAGACATTAATTTTGCATTAAACGAAATTACAGTTTCCCGAAAAGACACCACTTCGATGATTACGATTGAAACCTATATTAATAATGAATATCTAAATTCGTATTGGGCAGACGGTTTAATTATTTCCACTCCAACAGGATCTACAGGGTATTCGCTTAGTTGTGGAGGGCCTGTAATTATGCCCACATCCAATTGTTTTGTAATTACACCTATTGCACCGCATAATTTAACGGCTAGACCTTTAATTATTCCTGACGATTCTGAATTAACTTTAAAAATAAAAGGAAGAGAAGAACAGTATTTGGTATCATTAGACTCCAGAATAACTTCTGTTTCCAACGAAACTACTTTAACTGTTAAAAAATCAGATTTTCATATTTCAATTATCGAATTTCCAGAAGAAGGATTCTTAAGAACAATTCGTAAAAAACTACTTTGGGGAGAAGACAAAAGGAATTAACACACGAATTTTCATTTTTTTACGTTATAATATGAAGTTAATCATCAAAAAAGCTTGGTTTAAGATGGTTAGTACATCAATATTATTATATTTGCAAACTATTAAAAAAATGAAAAGATTTTTATTAAATATTACAGGACTATTATTCTGCATCACTTCATTCGGGCAAATACACGAATTAGGTGTTTTTGTAGGCGGAAGTAATTATATTGGAGATGTAGGAAAATCAACCTATTTGTCGCCAGATGATATGGCGTTTGGTGTTTTATATAAGTGGAATAAAAGCACGAGACATTCTTGGCGTTTTTCATATAAAATGGCATCAATAACAGCAAAAGATATAGAAAGTAATGCCCCAAATAGAAAATATCGAGGTTTCGAAATTAAAAATAATATTAAAGAAATTTCAGCGGGTTTAGAATTTAATTTTTTGGATTTTGATTTGCACCAATCTGATTATGCGTTTACACCTTATGTATATTCAGGAATTTCAGCATTTGTTTACGATGAAATTTATGTTATTGGTACGGAAAGCAAAACAGATTATCAACATTATTCGTTAGCCATACCAATGGTTTTTGGAATAAAATCAAAACTAACAAATCAATTAGTTATTGGATTAGAAAGTGGCGCAAGATATACATTTACTGATAATTTAGACGGAAGTAATCCTAAAAATAAAAATTTCGAAACATTAAAATTCGGAAATTTAAACAATAAAGACTGGTATATTTTTACTGGGTTTACGCTTACTTACACATTTGGTAAAAACCCATGCTTTTGTGCACATAAATAGATGGAAAAAGAGATAGATAAAAATAATTTACCAAAACATTTGGCCATCATTATGGACGGCAATGGACGTTGGGCAAAAAAACAAGGAATGCTTCGCGTATTTGGTCATGAAAAAGGGACTAAATCTGTGAAACAAACCGTTGAAAATTGCGCCAAATTAGGTATTGAATTTTTAACGCTTTATGCTTTTTCAACAGAAAATTGGAATCGTCCAAAAATAGAAGTAGACACGTTAATGAAATTATTAGTTAGCGCGTTAAAAAAAGAATTAAAAACATTACAAAACAATAACATCAAACTAAATGCGATTGGAAATTTAGACAGTTTACCGTCGGGAGTTAGAAAAGAATTAGTTGAAGTTATTGAAAAAACACAGACAAACAGTAGAATGACTTTAACTTTAGCATTAAGTTATGGCGCAAGAGATGAAATCATAAATGCTGTTAAAATAATTTCGGAAAAAGTTAAAAATAATATAATTTCAGTAGATGCTATTGATGAATCAATTATAAATCAGCATCTTTACACACAGAATATACCAGATGTTGACTTAGTGATAAGAACAAGTGGTGAACACAGGATAAGTAATTTCCTTTTATGGCAAATTGCTTATGCTGAATTTTATTTTACAGACGTGCTTTGGCCGGACTTCAGTGAAGAAGAACTGCATAAGGCATTATTAAGTTATCAAAAAAGAGAAAGAAGATTTGGAAAAACTAGCGAACAAATTAGATAAATTGACAATGTTTAAAAACAGAATACTATTTTTATTTATCCTATTATTAATAGGAAATACAATAAATGCTCAAGAAACAACCTTAGAAAAAGGAAAAGAATATACACTTTCTGGAGTTGAAGTTACCGGAAAAGTTTCTTTCAATGAGCAAACTGTAATTACATTTACTGGACTTGAAATTGGTAGTAAAATCAGAATTCCAGGAGAAGAAATTAGTTTAGCCATTACCAAACTTTGGAAATTAGGCCTTTTTAATGACGTAAACTTTTATGTCAAAAAAATTGAAGGAGAATCAATTTTCCTTGAGTTAGAATTATACGAATTACCAAAACTTAATGATATAAAAATTAAAGGAGTAAAAAAAGGTAAAAGAGAAGACATCGTTAAAGAAACCGAGTTAAGCAAAGGTAAAATTGTAAATGACAACTTACTTACAAATACCAAAAATTATATTGAAAATAAGTTTAAAAAAGACGGATATTTTAACACAAAAGTTACTATAAATACTTTAGCCGATTCTACAAATACAAAAGTAGATATGGTTGTTTTTATTGATAAAGGAGAGAAAGTAAAAATTAGTGCAATTAATTTTGTAGGAAATGAACAATTAGTTGATAAAAAACTAAAAAAATCATTTAAAAATACAAAAGAAAAAAAGATTTATAGAATTTTTAAATCTTCTAAATTTGTTAAGGACAAATACAAAGAGGATTTAGAGTCAGTTATTACAAAATACAAAGAAAAAGGATATAGAGACGCAAGAGTAGTTAGCGAAAATGTAGTCTATGATAAAGAAAAAAATAAAATTAACATTGATGTAAATATTGAAGAAGGAAGAAAATATTACTTTGGAGATATTAGATTTTTAGGAAATACCGTGTATTCTGATCAAGCTCTAAATTCCATCTTAGGAATTAAAAGAGGTGAAATTTACAATGGTGTTATGTTAGAAAAAAGAATTGCCGACAAAACTTCTCCAGACGCAGAAGATGTTACTAATTTATATCAAAACAATGGATATTTGTGGTCAAACATCAACCCCGTTGAAGTAAAAACTGAAAACGACACAATCGATTTTGAAATTAGAATAACGGAAGGTCCAATTGCGTATTTTAATAATATTACAGTTAAAGGAAACGACAAAACCAACGACAAAGTAATTTACAGAGAACTAAGAACTAGACCAGGTGAAAAATGGAATAAAGATTTAGTTATTCGTTCTGTTAGAGAATTAGGGCAATTAGGATTCTTTGATGCTGAAGCCATTCGTCCAGAGCCTGTAAATATGGATCCAGCTGCTGGAACAGTAGATTTAGACTGGACCGTTGTGGAAAAAGGTTCAAGTCAAGTAGAATTACAAGGAGGGTATGGCGCCGGAGGTTTCATTGGAACTCTAGGTTTATCATTTAATAATTTTTCTTTAAAAAATATTTTCAATAAAAAGGCATACCAACCTTTACCAATGGGTGATGGTCAAAAAATGTCATTACGTTTACAAGCCAGTCAAGGATTTCAAGTATATAGTTTGTCATTCACTGAACCTTGGTTGGGAGGCAAAAAACCAATTAGTTTCTTTACATCTATATCGCACAGTAAACAATTTTTATACGATTACAGAACTAGAAATGTAACGAGTGAAAAAAGTTTTAATATTTCTACATTAACAGTAGGTTACGGAAAACGATTAAAAGTGCCAGATGATTATTTCAGTATTTCTAACTCTGTGTCTTTTTCGTATTACGATTTAAATAATTACAACACAGGTCTATTTACATTTGGTAATGGTGCATCAAGAAACTTAGCTTTTAGTACAACTTTAACTAGAGATAGTAGAGGTTTAGATCCAATTTTCCCAGATAGAGGTTCAAATTTCTCTGTATCAGCTAAATTTTCATTACCTTATTCATTATTTAACGGTATAGATTATGCTAATTTAGGAAACAAAGAAGAATATAAATTAAGAAACAAAACTGTTTTCCCTACAGATTCAAATGGAAACGTATTGCCAGTATACGTTAATGCAACAGGTGGTAACACATTTAATTTTACTGAAGGAGTTGCCGACCAAAGTTTAGTAGATCAAGAACGTTTCAAATGGTTGGAATTTTATAAAGTTAAATTTAGTGGCGATTGGTATACTAAAATATATAAGAAATTCGTTTTACGTACAAGAGCAGAATTTGGTTTCTTAGGAGCGTACAATTCAGACAGAGGAATTGTACCTTTTGAAAGATTTTATGTTGGTGGCGACGGTTTAGCAAACTATTCATTAGATGGAAGAGAAGTTATACAATTACGTGGATATCCAAATAATTCACTATCTTCGTCTAACGGAGGAACAGTATATAACAAATATTCTATGGAATTAAGATACCCAATTACCATGAAACAATCAGCTAAAATTTATGCTATGAGTTTTTTAGAAGCGGGTGCTGCCTTTGATAATTTTAAAACATTTGATCCATTTAAAGTACAACGTGCTGCAGGTGTAGGATTAAGAGTATTTATGCCAGCTTTTGGATTATTAGGTATTGATTTTGCTCACGGATTTGATCCTGTACCAGGAGATACCGTAAAAAGTGGTTGGCAAACACACTTTATTATTGGACAACAATTTTAAATTTTGGCACGATAGTTGAATTTAACATATACAATTATGAAAAAATATTTTGTTTTACTTTTTAGTTTTGTTTTATTTGCAGTACAAGCGCAAAAAACAACAAAAATTGGTTATATAGATATGGAATATATTTTGGAAAAAGTTCCAGAATATGCCGAAGCTAAAAATCAATTGGAACAAAAAGCAGCAACTTGGAAGCAAGAAATTGAAACCAAGAAAAATGAAATAAAAAAATTAAAAGATGCTTTAGCTTCTGAAAAAGTGTTGTTAACTAAAGAATTAATTAACGATAAAGAAGAAGAGATAAACGTTCTTGAAAAAGACATGCTGGATTATCAACAAAAACGATTTGGACCACAAGGCGACTTAATGATTCAAAAATCGGCGTTAGTAAAACCTATACAAGACCAAGTTTTTAATGTAGTACAAGACATTGCAGCAGCTAGAAATTTCGATTTTATTTTCGATAAATCATCAGATTTAACTATGCTTTTCACAGCAGAAAGATTTGACATTAGTGATTTTGTATTAAAAGCTTTAGAAAGAGCTGGTAAAAAAGTTGAATTATCTAAAAAACAACAAAAAATTCAAGACGCTAAGGATGTAAGAGAATTTGACACGAAAGAAAATCCTGAAATATTAGAAAAAGAAAAAGCAATACAAGCCACAAAAGACGATAGAGAAAAAAAATTACAAGAACGTAAAGATGCTGCCGCAGCTAAGAAAAAGGAAGCAGATGACAAAAGAGCAGCACTTTTAAAAGAAAGAGCAGAAGCACGTCAGAAATTACTTGACGACCAAAAAGCAAAAAGAGATGCTTTATTAAATAAGAAAAAAGAAAATAAATAAACACGTATAACTAAAATTAAATAACCCTTATTAAATTAAATTAAAATGAAACAATTTAAAACTCTAATTATTGCAATAGTACTATTTTTTGGCGCGCAAGTTGCAACAGCTCAAACTAAAGTTGGACATATTGATGTAAGCACTTTAATGACTACTATGCCAGCTATGAAAGCCGCAGAAGCTCAATTAACAAAATTGAGAGAAGGTTATGATACTGAATACAAAAAATTAGTAGCAGAATACCAAACAAAAGCTGCTCAATATCAAGAAGCAGCTGCAACTGCTGGAGATTTATTAAATCAAACACGTTCTCAAGAAATGCAAGACATGGGAACAAGAATTCAAAAATATCAAGATGATGCATCAAAATCATTACAAGATAAACAAATTGAATTACAAAAACCTTTAACAGAAAAAGCATTAGCAGCTATTCAAAAAGTAGCTCGTGCTAAAGGTGTTCAATACGTATTAGACTCTACTGTTGGAAGTGGTGTTTTATTAGCTGATGGAATGGACTTATTAGCTGATGTTAAAAAAGAATTAGGTTTCTAATAAAACTTAAAAAAAATACTCCAACTGCTCCATCTTATTTTTAGATTGAGCAGTTTTTTTTTACATTTGTTCTATGAGTAACAAAAACCCAATAGGACTTTTCGATTCTGGCGTAGGAGGCACATCCATTTGGAAAGAAGTACACGCACTTCTACCAAATGAAAGTACCATTTATTTGGCAGATAGTAAAAACGCACCTTATGGTCAAAAAAGTCAGGAAGAAATAATTGAGTTAAGTATAAAAAATACCGAGATATTACTAAACAACAATTGTAAAATTATAATTGTAGCTTGTAATACCGCTACAACAAACGCTATAAAAGTATTAAGAGCTACTTATAAAATTCCGTTCATTGGAATTGAACCCGCTATTAAGCCTGCCGCATTACAAACAAAAACTCAAAAAATTGGAATTTTAGCAACGCAAGGGACTTTAAATAGTGCCCTTTTTCATCAAACCGTTGCTTTGTATTCAGATGTAAAAGTAGTGGAGCAAATTGGTTACGAATTGGTTCAACTTATAGAAAGTGGTGCAATGCATTCTGAAAAAATGACACAACTTTTAAAAGATTACTTACTGCCAATGGTTGCTGAAGGTATTGATTATCTAGTTTTAGGTTGTACACATTATCCCTATTTAATTCCTCAAATAAAAAAAATAATTCCTAATCATATTAAAATTATTGATTCTGGAGAAGCAGTTGCTAAACAAACTAAACATATTTTAGAAGTGAATAACTTATATAATTCCTCAAGTGAAGTATTTCACTCCTTTTATATTAATAACCCACCTGATGTAATGCAAGAATTAGTTGGCACTGCATTTAAAGTGGATTATATGATTTTTTAGTCTTCTTTAAACCAACTGGAATACATTACGTAATTATTAGAAATTCGATCAATTTCGCCTGCAAAATCACTTGTGTTCAATGCTTTTACTTTTTTTGCTGGAATTCCTGCATAAATAAAACCACTTTCAATGTGCGTGTTTTGAGTGACTACACTCCCCGCTCCTATTATAGAATTACTTTCAACCACACAGCCATCCATTATTATGGCGCCCATTCCTACTAAAACATTATCATGAATGGTACATCCATGAACAATGGCATTATGTCCAATAGAAACATTATTTCCTATAATAGTTGGATGTTTTAAATAAGTACAATGTATTACTGCTCCGTCTTGAATATTTACTTTATTTCCTATTGAAATAAAATTTACATCTCCTCTTATTACAGCATTAAACCACACACTACACTTTTCTCCAAAAGAAACATCTCCTACAATAGTTGCATTTTCTGCTACATAACAATCAGCTGGAATAGCGGGTTTTTTACCTCTAACTTCTTTAATAATCATACAAAAATATTTAAAAAAAAAATCCCGAAAAATCGGGATTAAATATGTTAGTTTGAAACTGCTGGACAGTTACAATCAAATGCTTTTGGTTTACAGAATAAGTTTAATCCAACAGTTAATTGATGATATCCTGCATTATCAAATTTAACATCTCCAATTACTTGGTTATAAGAATAACCAAACATAAATTGTTTAAAATTAACACCTACAAAAGGCGTAATATATTGTAATTTTTGAGTGTTCACTACACCTTTTTCTTTTGTGTATTGTGTTCCCTCAAAACTTGTTCTGTATGAAAGTCCTCCCCAAATATTACCAAAATCCATTGCTTTATATACTTTTGCATTTAAATCAATAGCTTTTTCACCAGTTTGTTCCGTTACTTGAAACATAAATGAAGGCTCTACAGAAATATTATCAGTATCTCCAAAATTTGCACCTGCACTCCATAAGTATTTTCTTAAGTTATCAGATTCAACTCCTGCTAAATATAATTCTCTTCT
>NZ_JAGNYF010000093.1 GCF_017985075.1 Flavobacterium sp. | reverse complement strand
ATAAAAAAAGCACCTCGTTAGAAGTGCTTTTGTGGGGAGAGCAGGATTCGAACCTGCGAAGTTTTCACAGCAGATTTACAGTCTGCCCTCGTTGGCCGCTTGAGTATCTCCCCAGGCCATTTCGATTGCAAATATATAATTGTTTTTTATTGTACCAAACTTATTTTACTGTAATGTATAAAATATTTTATAACGTTCTGAAAACTAAAAACATAAAAAAACCCCATTTTGTATGTACTAACAAAATGGGATAATTATTTATTATTTTATACCTAATATTTCTTTTACTTTAGCTTTTAATTCTTCGCCTCTAAGGTTTTTTGCTACAATATTTCCTTTTGCATCTAATATAAATGTGGCTGGAATGCCATCAATTTCATAGTCTAAGGCAATTGGATCTTTCCACTTTTTTAGATTAGAAACTTGTGTCCAAGTTAATTTATCTTTAGCAATGGCTGCTTTCCAATCTGCTGCATCATCATCTAAAGACACGCCAATAATATTTAAGCCTTTACTGTGTAATTCGTTATAAATGGCAACTACATTTGGATTTTCTGCTCTACAAGGTCCGCACCACGAAGCCCAAAAATCAATAATAGTAACTTTTCCTAACGATTCTTTTAACGAAACAGTTTTGCCCTGTGGCGTTTTTGCAGAAAAATCAGGAGCTTTAGTTACTTTTTTTTTTCTGGAGCGGCAGCTTTTAATTGTGCGTCTAATGCTTTTTTAACATTTTTACCGCTTTTCGTTTCGTGTAATTTTTTATCTAATTTTTCAAACGCATCTTTAGCTTCTTTGCCTTGCATCGTTCCTCTACTAACATAATTTTCTAAAAACAACATCGATAACATTGAACTTGGATTGTTCTTTATAAAATCTTTAGACTTAGCATCCATTTTAGCAGAAATAGACTGTGCTAATTTTCCGTATTCTTCATTTAATTGCGTTTGAACAGCTACATCATTCGTTTCCATAGCTTTTTTCATAGCTTCATTGTTGTTCTTCTGAAAATCCATAATCGGTTTGTTAATAAGTACCGATTCGTCTGTATATTTTTGAAACAAATCATTATCAGTAGTTCCAGAAACTCTAGATTTTTGAATATCTTTGGTATCAAAAGCAATTTCTATCGTACCGCTTTCAATAATAAACGGAAGTGATTTTCTCGATTGATATTGTGGATCAATTACACCATCAATACTTACAATACCAATTTCTGGAAGTTCGCTTTTTCCTTCAAATTCAAATTTTCCTTCTTTTATTTCTACTGTATCCATAGCAACAGGACCCATTTCTCCTGCGCCTTCTAAAAATACTTTTGTGCCATCTTTTATACCTTTTGCAGTTCCTTCAACCTTAAATTTATTGCAAGAAATTAATATTAATGCCGAAAATAATAGTACTACTTGTTTCATTGTTTTTTTTCTAAATGGTTATGCTGAAAATTCAGTTTTAAATTTTATTCAATGCAAAGGTATTATTTTTTTTAGGATTTATAAAATGTATATATATCCAAAATAGATATTACTATCTTTGCAAAATGAATAGTTTTACTAAATTTAATTTTCACAAACACACGTTTTGTTTGTTTCAGCAAGTAGAAGATACTGCTGTGGCAGATTTAAAATTAGGTTACAAAAGTGCTTCCGGAAGTGCGTACTTTTTTACAGAATTAGGTGTTTACAGAAAATCAAACCATTGGGGAAGAGCCGCCAATTGCCGTTGGAGATTAATAACTAATGCGGACTATAAAAATCAAACTGAAATTGTAGGATTTGCGCATTGGACCGATTTTTATCCAAATAACGAAACAGAAAAATTGTTTTTTATTACAATTGATGAAACTAAAAGCGAAGTTCATTTTAATCATAAAAATCATCCAGATTATGCTAATCAAATGCTAAGAAACGCATCGGATACGGCAAAAAGAATTAAAGAAATCAAAATTGTATTACAAGATACTTCTTGGTCGAAATACCTGATTTTTGATGATTTCGAAGAAATAAAGAGGAAAATGCTAACGGAATTGAATAATACCAATGAAAGTTTCGTAAATTTGAAAAAAATTTTGCAACATGGGAAGAAATAATGCCATAAATAAAGACAAGCATAAAAAGCAATTGGACAATCATTTGAAGAAAATTCAAAAAACAAAACAAACGTCTGCAGCTAAAAAAGCATCTATATTAGAACAATACAAGCAATCGCTTAAAAACCAATAATGCATTCACAACAATTAGTTAATTTAAAACCAAAAGTTCAAATAATTATTGATTTGTTAGCCAAAAAAGATTGGGATACTGCCCAACTTTTGCTGCTTGAAGTGAGTGAGGAAGTGGAAAATTTAATAGATGAAGTGGTGTCAGATGACCATTTAATTGAATTAAGTAAATATCAGGTTTTGCTGAAACATTTAGTACTTAAAACCCAAAATGGAAGACACTAAACTTTGCCCTTGTGGCAGCCAAATTAGCATCCAAGAATGTTGTTTGCCTTATATTCAGGAGCACTTAATTGTACCCACTGCTGAAAAATTAATGCGTTCCAGATTTACAGCATTTTATTTACATGATGCGGCATATTTATACAAAACCACACACGTATCTCAAAAAAAATATACAAATAAATCAGATATTTTAGCTTGGGCACAACAAAATACCTGGCAGAAATTAGAAATTCTAAATAGTACTGAAAATACAGTAGAATTTAAAGCCTACTTTTTAGATGAAAACAAAATACCTCAAATTCATCACGAAAAATCAACGTTTATTCTTTTTCAAAACAATTGGTTTTATGTGGATGGGAAGTTTTATTAGTTTTAACTAAAAATTAGCATTCGTTTTCTTGCCATTTAAAAGTATCCTTGTAATTTTAAAACATGAAAAAAGGGTTTTATTTTAAAACGTATGAAAAGCCATTTAAAACACCATTTGAGGTGCTTTTTGATGTTTTTAAAGAATTAATTGTCCATACATCTGGCGATTTCGACGAAGCTATAGATTGGCTACGTGAACTTGATGCCGAATACAAATTAACTACGCCAGACTATTCCATTGAGGATTTTATTGAAGATTTAAAGAAAAAAGGTTTTATTCGTGAAGAAATAACGGGCGATGGTACCGGCGAGGTTACTATCACTTCAAAAACAGAACGTCTTATTCGTCAAGCTGCTTTGGATCAAATATTTGGAAATTTAAATAAATCGGGTAGCGGCAATCATAAATCGAAACAACTTGGCGGTGGCGATGAACTCACAGGCGAACTTAGAAGCTATAATTTTGGGGATAGCTTAGATAGAATTTCATTAACGGAAAGTCTAAAAAACGCACTAATCAATAATGGAATTGGCGAGTTCCAACTTACTGAAAATGATTTGGTAATTGAAGATACGCACTACAAATCGCAAATGAGTACTGTTTTAATGATAGACATTTCTCATAGTATGATTTTATACGGCGAAGACCGAATTACGCCTGCCAAAAAAGTAGCGATGGCGTTGGCGGAACTTATCACTACTCGTTATCCGAAAGACACCATTGATATTTTAGTTTTTGGTAACGATGCATGGCCTATTTCTATAAAAGAATTACCTTTTCTAAAAGTGGGACCCTATCATACCAACACCGTTGCAGGTTTGCAATTAGCAATGGATATGCTACGAAGAAAACGCAATACCAACAAACAAATTTTTATGATTACCGACGGAAAACCAAGCTGTGTTCGAGAAAAAGACGGCTCGTATTATATGAATAGTAACGGTTTAGACGAGTATATTGTTGAAAAATGCTATACGCAAGCTGCTCAAGCCAGAAAATTACACATTCCAATTACGACTTTTATGATTGCCAACGATCCCTATTTGCAACAATTTGTAGATAAATTTACGGAAGCCAATCAAGGAAAAGCGTTCTACACAGGTTTAAGTGGTTTAGGAGAAATGATTTTCCAAGATTATGAAGCCAATAGAAAAAAGAAACTAAAATAAGTAATACCAAATAAAAGAACTTACATAAAACACCATCTGCTAATTTGCGGTTAAAAATACTACTATGATACACATAAAAACACTAGGTGAATTGATACAATCAGGCTATCAATCGAAAAATATAAAAGAGGAGCTACGTACCAATTTAAGAAATAAGCTAATTGCCAAACAGCCAACCTTTACAGGTGTTCATGGTTTTGAGAATTCTGTAATTCCAGAATTGGAACGTGCTATTTTATCACGTCATAATATTAATTTACTAGGGTTACGCGGACAAGCAAAAACTCGTTTGGCTCGAAAAATGGTAGAACTTTTAGACGAATACATTCCATTTGTTACGGGTTCTGAAATTAATGATGATCCACTACATCCAATTTCTCGTTTTGCGATAGATTTGATTGCTGAAAAAGGAAATGACACGCCTATTTCTTGGTTGCATAGAAGCGAACGCTTTTTCGAAAAATTAGCGACACCAGATGTTACAGTTGCCGATTTAATTGGTGATGTAGATCCAATAAAAGCGGCCAATTTAAAATTATCGTATGCCGATGAACGTGTAATCCATTTCGGAATGATTCCTCGTGCCAACAGATGTATTTTTGTAATTAACGAATTGCCTGATTTACAAGCGCGTATTCAAGTAGCATTATTTAATATTTTGCAAGAAGGCGACATTCAAATACGTGGGTTTAAATTAAGAATGCCATTAGATTTGCAATTTATTTTTACCGCAAATCCAGAAGATTATACCAATCGAGGCAGTATAGTAACGCCGTTGAAAGACAGAATTGGTTCGCAAATTTTAACGCATTATCCAGAAACTATTGAAATTGCTAAAATTATTACAACGCAAGAAGCTAAGTTAGATGAGAATCAATCGTCTTTAGTACACGTGCCAAATTTAGCAAAAGATTTGTTGGAGCAAGTAGGTTTTGAAGCAAGAGAATCCGAATATATTGATGCAAAAAGCGGCGTTTCAGCGCGAATGAGTATTACCGCCTACGAGAATTTAATTAGTACCGCCGAACGCAGAGCCTTACTAAATGGTGAAGAAAAAACAACCGTTCGTTTGTCTGACTTTTTAGGGATTATCCCAGCCAT
>NZ_JAGNYF010000092.1 GCF_017985075.1 Flavobacterium sp. | reverse complement strand
TCTTTCTTTTCTTTCTTTTTAGAATCACATGATGCTTCTTTTTTATCTGATTCACCACAACATTTTTTACCATTTACAGAACATGATTTTTCTGTTTTTACTTTCTTCTTTTGTTTTGGTTCTTGTGCATTTAATGCTATTGAAAATAAAAATGCTACGGACATTGCTAAAGTTAATTTTTTCATTTTTTTAAAATTTTTAAATTGTTATTAATTATAATTATTTGATGATGAGTTTTTTAGTGCAATAAAATTTATTATCCAAAATAAAGGTTAGAAACTGCACTTTGTCAGTGGTATTTGATAATTTAAAATTCATTGAATTGTTTCCTATTTGTAACCCATCAATTTCTCCATCATCTACTATTTGCCCGTTTACATTCGTTACAAAATAATCTAATGTTGCCAAATAGGGTATATTGAAATCTATTTTTACAATGTCATCTTGAGCTGGATTAGGAGATACAACAAAAGTAAAATCATTTTTGCCTTCAATACTAATTTGTCCCAAGGGCACATTTTTAATTAATTTTACTTCGTAAATAGTAGCACCCGCACTTGTAGTATTCGTTTGATTATTTGTAAACGGATTTTGAGATCCACTATCAATACCACCAAAAATATGACCAATAACAAATTCATTTGAGGTAATATCATTCAGTTTTATTACTTCATTTGAATAATGAGGCAATGTTTTATTTGGAATAAACTCAGCTCCTGCGCCTTTAAAATTAGGCATCTCTATATCTAATTTATACTCAGACAAGTCACCATTTGCTGCACGCATAGTTCTACTTATAGTTTTCACAAAAGGCACATTATTATCTTGTACCAAAGTAGTTCCGTTATAATAATACTGGCTAATTCCACCAAAAAACAAATTGTGCATTTTAGTAGTGGCGCTATCAAATAATCCAACTTTTGCACTATGATAATTACTCAAATACTGATTAAACTGTGTTTGAGGATAATATCCATTAGACTTAATATCTACTGGATACAAAAAGGGTAAATCAGCATTTATTTGAAAAACACCCGATGAAATCGTGTAGCCTTCCTCTCCATTTGGAAATACTTGAGGTACTAAATTATAATCGCGGCGATGCAAATGAACCGCATCTTCTACGAAAGAATAATTAGAAAAACTTAATTGTAAACCTGAATTATCAATATTAAATTTTTGTATTTTATTTATATAAGTTTGTGTAAAAGTTGGATTATTCATTGGATTATATCTTCCTGTAAATATCTGACCACCAATTAAATAAAAATTAGTTCCAATTTTACCCAATTGTCCTCCTGTATTTTGAAAAATCGGATTGGCTATTTGTTTAAAATTTCCTGCAATTGGCGTACCATTTATTACCGAATCAATTAAATTGGGCACATTAATACTTGTTAATTTATCAAACGTTACGTGATCATCAAGTGAGGTTGAATACGCATACCCACCTATGACATACAATGCATTTCCGTCTTGATAAAAGTTAAAATTTGTGGCTTGTAATTGCTCTTTTAAACCTATAGATAAAGTTTCTAATGACACAGACCACGATTGTTGTGTTGCAATATCTACTACATAAATCAGATTGTTATTTTGTGAATTAGGAAAAGCATTAAATGGTTGTCTGGCGTGAACACCATCTTTTCTTCCACCAATAATTAACCATTTTCCGTTGTGTTGAGCAAATGCATACGAATGTAATCCTGGTAAAGTAGATATTGTAATTGGCGTAATTTGTACATTATATTCAAATGTACTTTGTGCAAATCCTACTTTGTAAAATAAGATTGCAAGTAAAATATATTTTTTCATTTTTTTTATACTAATAGTTACACTGTTGACAACAAGATTGTCAAAACAGTAAAATAGATGTTATGTATGTAACTATGATATAATTTTAGGCGGTTGCCAAATGGTATTTTGATAGTTGGATAGTAAATTTTTATGATAAAATATCTTTTCTTTTTTTGAAGTAATTACAAAATTTTGAGGAGTAGCTGAATATATTTTAGTTGTAATATAACTCACCGGAGTAAAATTTAAACTCATAATAATTTTACCTTTTTCGCAATTCTTGTCAGTATCAAAATCAGATTTAGTACAAGAAGAAATACAAGATTCGTTCCACTGCATTTTTAAAACTCTCACAGATGGAAGAGCCATTAATGCGGTTAAATAAAAACAAAATATGTAGGCAAATAATTTCATATAAAATCTTACTTCAATACCTTACTGGCACACATAAAATCGGTTTTAGGAATATTGGTTTTCGCAATGGCATTAAAACCACCTTCAATTTCAGAAAAATTTCTATATCCACGTGCTTGTAATATAGAAGCCGCAATCATACTGCGGTAGCCCCCAGCACAATGTATAAAAAAGTGTTCGTTTGGATTGATGTCTTTCACCCAATCATTAATATAAGCTAAAGGTTTACTATAAGCGTCTTCAATATGTTCTGCTTCGTATTCACTTTCTTTTCTGATGTCTATAATTTTGCTATCGCCAATTTTAACTTCATTTTCAAATTGAGCTGCGGTGATTCTATGTACAGTATCCACATCAAATCCAGCTGATTTCCAGGCATCAAATCCGCCTTTTAAATGGCCTAAAACTGCGTCGAATCCAACACGAGATAATCGTGTAACGGTTTCTTCTTCTTTACCAAAATCTGTAACTAATATTATCGGTTGATTCACATTGGCAATCAAAGCACCTACCCAAGGCGCAAAATCACCACTAATTCCAATATTTATAGATTGAGGTACAAATCCTTTCGAAAAATCTGCCGGATTTCTCGTATCTAAAATCAAAGCGCCACTGTCTTCAACAAGTTGTTCAAAGTCGGCAACATCAATAGCGATTTTTCCATTATTTAAAACTGTTGAAAAAGATGGAATTCCTTTTTTATTCATAGCTACATTCATACCAAAATAAGCTGGTGGTGGCAATAAACCATCAGTAACTTCTTTTATAAACTCGTCTTCAGTCATATTGGCACGTAGTGCATAATTTTGTTGTTTTTGTTCACCAATCGTAGAAACCGTTTCTTTGCTCATGTTTTTACCACAAGCTGAACCCGCTCCATGTGCTGGATAGACAACTACATCATCTGCTAAAGTCATTACTTTATCTCGTAAAGAATGAAATAAAATCCCTGCCAATTGATCTTGTGTCATGGATGCTGCTTTTTGAGCTAAATCTGGTCGACCAACATCACCAATAAATAAGGTATCACCAGAAAATAATGCCGTATCTTTTCCGTTTTCATCTATCAATAAATAACACGTACTTTCCATGGTATGTCCAGGTGTGTGTAGCACTTTTATTTTAATATTTCCAACTTCAAATATTTGATTGTCTTCAGCTGAAATGATATCAAATTCAGGTTTTGCCGTAGGTCCGTATACAATTTTCGCATCGGTTTGCGTACTTAAATCTAAATGTCCCGAAACAAAATCAGCGTGAAAATGGGTTTCAAAAATATACTTTAGTTTTACATTATCTGCAGATAACCTATCCATATAAGGAGCTGTTTCGCGTAATGGATCGATTATTGCCGCTTCGCCATTTGAAGTTATGTAATAAGCACCTTGCGCCAAACAACCTGTATAAATTTGTTCTATTTTCATATATTAATTAATTTTTCAAATGGAAATTAAAATCATTTTCATTTAAATACGATACAAATTTAGTAGTAATTTTTAAATAAAATTGTGATAATTATCATAAGATTATTTTTTATCGAAAAATTCATCGTCACTATGAAAAAATGCAGTTAACCAAATAATTCTTGATAAACGCATAATCCAAGGTTGTAATAGAATTAAAAAGAAAATATTAACTGGCAACCACCAAAAAATTTCTTTATTTTGAAGTGTATATCCTGTTACATAAACCCAAATTGCGAATGTAATTAATGAAAAACCAACGGTTAAACCGTAACTAACATAACCCGTTCCTTGGAAAAAACCAGGTTCAAGTTCAGTTCTTTGACCACAAACATTACATCTTTCAACCATTTTATTTCCGTTTGGAAAACTATACCATTTATTTACAAATAGTTTTCCTTCGTGACAACGCGGACATTTAAAAGACAATAAATTTTTTAAAAATACGAACATATATATTATTTTTTTTACAAAGATACTACATCTAAAATAATGAAATGTGATATATGTTACAAAGGAATAAAATCTATATATTATTACTATTAATGTGATAGTAATTTTAATTACAAATATGATTTACTATTTAATTTAATAGTAATTTTGTAAAACAATAAAAATATGATTTTCAAAAAAAAAATAACACTATACCTCTTGATACTTTTTAGTTATCAATTGGTTTGTGCACAAGAAAATCAGATTCAAAAAGATACTTCAAAAGGCTATCGCGCGATAGAAAAATATTCTAAAAAAAGAAAGTTTACCAAATTTATCCATAAACTTATTTTTCATTCGGTAGAAACAGAAAAAGTAACAAAAAGTAATTTTCAAAAAATAAATACAAAAAATTATGTTGCTTTTGAGGGGAAAATTATTCGAAATATTCATATTAAAACCTTAGATCCATTTGGATATTCAGAAACAGATTCATTAAAAAGTCCAAAAAAATTTGCTGAAAAAGCAGGAAATGCATTGCATATAAAAACGAAACAAATAGCCATAAAAAATTTACTTTTAATTAAGAAAAACGTACCATTAGATTCCCTTTTAATGAAAGAATCCGAAAGGATAATTAGAAGTCAACGCTTTACCAGAAGCGTATCGTCTGAAATGAAATTGGTCGCACAAGATTCTGTTGATGTGCTGATTACAATTTTAGATTCTTGGAGTTTAGCACCAGATGTATCGCCTACAACTACCAAAACAAAATTTTATCTTAGAGAAAGAAATATATTTGGTTTGGGGCACGAACTTGCCAATTCGTACACCAAAAGTTTAACTAGTAAACAATTTGGATACAGTTTTAATTATTTTGTGCCTACTATAAAAAATTCATTTATTAGTACCCGATTGAAGTATGAAACGGATTTTGATAGAAATTATGACAAATCGGTTACTATTGAAAGACCCTTTTTTTCTGCTTATACGCGATGGGCAGGTGGAATTCAGT
>NZ_JAGNYF010000091.1 GCF_017985075.1 Flavobacterium sp. | reverse complement strand
CGTACAATGAAAAATACAGCATTAACAGCTATTCACGAAAGTTTAGGAGCAAAAATGGTTCCGTTTGCAGGTTACAATATGCCTGTTCAATATGAAGGAGTAAACGCAGAACACGAAACGGTAAGAACTGGAGTAGGAGTTTTTGATGTTTCTCATATGGGAGAATTTTTCTTAAAAGGAGAAAATGCATTGGCGTTAATTCAGAAAGTAACATCAAATGATGCTTCTAAGTTAGTAGATGGAAAAGCACAATATTCTTGTTTACCAAATAATGATGGTGGAATTGTTGATGATTTAATTGTTTACAAAATCGCAGACAATCATTATATGTTAGTTGTTAATGCATCTAATATTGAAAAAGATTGGAATTGGATTTCATCACATAATGATTTAGGAGTAGAGATGCAAAATCTTTCGGATGGGTATTCTTTGTTAGCTATTCAAGGACCAAAAGTTGCTGAAGCGATGCAGAGTTTAACTTCGATTGATTTAGTAAATATGGGGTATTACACGTTCAAAATTGGTGAATTTGCAGGAAAACAAGATGTAATTGTTTCAGCAACAGGTTATACGGGTTCTGGTGGATTTGAAATTTATTTTAAAAATGAAGATGCCATTACTATTTGGGCAAAAGTTTTTGAAGCTGGAGCGGCTTTCGGAATTAAACCAATTGGTTTAGCGGCTCGTGATACCTTACGATTAGAAATGGGATTCTGTTTATACGGAAACGACATTAATGATACTACTTCTCCGTTAGAAGCTGGTTTGGGTTGGATTACTAAATTCGAAAAAGAGTTTACTAATTCTTTAAAATTGAAACAACAAAAAGAAGCAGGTGTTTCTAAGAAATTAGTTGGTTTTGAAATGATTGATAGAGGCATTCCTCGTCATGATTATGAAATTGCAGATGCTAATGGAAATGTAGTAGGAATTGTAACTTCTGGAACACAATCGCCAAGTTTAGGAATTGCTATTGGAATGGGTTATGTTCCAACAGCATTATCAACTCCAGATTCTGAAATTTATATTCGAATTAGAAATAAAGATATTAAAGCAAAAGTGGTTAAAATGCCATTTTTGAAGAAATAATTTAAAAAATAAGAAATATGAAAAAGTTACTTGTTGTTTTGTTGTTGGTAAATTTTAGTTTTTCTCAAACTAAAAATATTAAAGTAAATCTACCCACATATATTATAAATGGTGCTGAAATTGGTTTTGAATTTTCAAATGAGAAAGGTAGAACGAGTCATGAGTTTACATTAATAACTATGAAAGCGCCTTCTTTTGATAGTAAAGGTAATTATAACCAATTTGGTATTGAATATAAAATGAAAAATTTTATGTTTAATAATCAGGCGTTAAAAGGTTTTTATATTGCGGCTCCAGTTGCAAATTTTATTAATTTTAAAAGGGAGTTTGAATTTACTACTGAAAATATAAAATCTTTTGGAATTGGAAGTGTAGCAGGATATCAGTTTTTCTTATTAAATACTTCAGATTCAAATCTTACCTTAGACATAAATATGGGTGGTAATATTCAAATACCTTATGATATTAAAAACGTAAATCAATATTATAATGGTAATAGCAATACTATAGATGGTTTGTTTTTATTGCCAAAATATTTAAGGTTTAATGTTTCTATAGGTTATGCTTTTTAAAATTATATATAGATTTTAAATAAAAAAACCTGCTAATTAGCAGGTTTTTTTACGATTGTTATGGATGCTTCTTCATCTTTATTTAAAGTGGCTAATAATTCAAAACTTCTATTTTTGTCGTGAAGTTCTAATTTTGCGGTATTGGGTTTTATCTTTCCCTCATTTACAGCTACAATTTTGAAAATATCGTTTTTTCCAATTAATGTGATATTTATTGTTTTCTTTTTATTGGTAACTGAGTAATCAGATAAAATCAATTTATTGTTATGATACACGTTTATAATATCGCCATCTTCTTGTCCATTATCCCAAATATCTAATTTTAATATTGTGGATTCCCAAAACACATTTAAATTTTGATCTTTACTTAATTTATTTATTTTTAAGCTATCAATAAGTTTAATTGGGTTAGATTCGCTTTTAGTTTTAGCATCTATTTTTTTAGAACTTTGTAATTTTTTATTTACTTTATTTACTAAATTATAAATTTTATTACTACCAATTAAAGACATTGTTCCATCAATACATTTGGTTTTGTTATTAAATAAACCTTTGAAAACTCCTTCTAATTTACTTGTGTTTTCCACTAATTTTACTTTTCCAGAAAAATTCACAAAGCAAAACGAATTTTCATCAAATTTTGATTTTGTATATAATATTTCTTTCTCTTGAAATGAAAATTGCTTTTTAGATTTGTCATATGAGCCACTAATTACGTTCTTTGTTTCGTGAGCTCCATCTAAATCGGTAACGGAATAACCACTAATTTTACCACTTTGTTCGGTGAAAACCAATCTGTATGTGATGATGGTTTTATCGTTTCCATTTAATTTTAAAGCGCCGTAGAATTCGTAATTTACTTGAGCATAATTAGTTAAGGAAAATAAAGTAAATAATTGTAAAAAAATTTTTATGTTTTTCATTGCAGATTGAGATTAATTATTATTTTTGTGTAAATCTAAAACATTTTTTTTATGAAAATCAAATTATTTTTATCAGCTTTAATGCTGATGGTTGGAACGTTAACAGCTACTTATGCATCGTTCCCAGTTCAAAGAACTACTACTAACAACACAAACACAACTGTAGTTGTTGAAAATCAAGAAGATGAATTGTCTTCTCCAGCTACTGCTGCTGGTGGAAAAAGTCAAATTGTTGCTGCTATTTTAGCTTTTGCAATTGGTGGATTAGGAATTCACAGATTTTATTTAGGGTACACTTGGCAAGGAATTGTACAAATTCTTACTGCAGGTGGTTGTGGAATTTGGGCTTTAATTGATTTAATCAGAATTTGTACTGGTGATTTACAACCTAAAAATGGTAGTTACGCTAAAACATTTTAATTAAATGATTAAGAAAATCTTTTTCTACACGTCAAATATAGTCACTATTCTAGCTCCAATAGTATTATTGTTTTTCCCAGCTACAATCTTTGATAAAGGTGAAAGCGTTTGTTTGTCTGTTCAGTTAGCAGGTATTGAATGTTATGCATGTGGATTAACAAAAGGAGTAATGCACTTCATACATTTGGATTTTTCAAAAGCTTGGGAATTTAATAAATTAACTTTTATTGTGGTTCCAATGCTTGGTGTATTATGGGTTAGAGCTATTTATGATATACAAGGAAAAAGAATGCCAGGTAAAATTGGTGATTTAACATATAGAAAAGATACTTAATGTTCTTTTTTAATGAACTTAAAGCCTGTTAGTTTACTAGCAGGCTTTTTAGTTTCTATTTGATTTCTAAAAATTATAATTTCTTGTTCAATTATAAAGAAAAACCTGCTAATTAGCAGGTTTTTCTGTTTTCATTACTGTTACAATTAGTTCTTGTGAAGCGTCATCTAAATCCATAAAGATTTCATCGCCTTCATGTATTTTTGAAGTTATTATTTCTTCGGCAAGGGCATCTTCAACATATTTCTGGATGGCTCTTTTTAATGGTCGTGCTCCAAATTGTTTATCAAAACCTTTTTCAGCGATAAAATCTTTTGCTTTTTCAGAAATAGTAAACGTATATCCTAAATCTTTAATACGTAAAATAAGTTTTTCCATTTCAATATCGATAATTTTATCAATATCATGTTTTTCTAAACTATTAAAGACAATTACATCATCAATACGGTTTAAAAATTCGGGTGCAAACGCTTTTTTCAAAGCGTTTTCAATTACCGATTTGTTGTAGTCGTCTGCTTGAGCTGTTTTTGCAGCTGTTCCAAAACCAACACCTTGTCCGAAATCTTTTAATTGACGGGCTCCAATATTAGAAGTCATAATAATTATTGTATTTCTAAAATCGATCTTTCTACCTAAACTATCTGTTAAAAAACCATCGTCTAAAACCTGAAGCATCATGTTAAATACATCTGGATGTGCTTTTTCAATTTCGTCTAATAAGACAACAGCGTATGGTTTTCTTCTAATTTTTTCGGTTAATTGACCACCTTCCTCATAGCCAACATAGCCTGGAGGCGCTCCAACTAAACGTGAAATTGCGAATTTCTCCATATATTCACTCATGTCGATTCGCACTAAAGCTTCTTCAGAATCAAATAATTCTTTCGCTAAAACTTTTGCTAATTGCGTTTTTCCGACACCTGTAGAACCTAAAAATATAAATGAACCGATTGGTTTATTAGGATCTTTTAAACCTGCTCTATTTCTTTGTATAGATTTAGCAATTTTTTGAACGGCTTCGTCTTGTCCAATTACTTTTCCTTTTATTAGTTCCGGTAGTTTTGCTAATTTATTAGTTTCTGTTTGCGCAATTCTATTTACAGGTATTCCAGTCATCATAGAAACTACATCAGCTACATTGTCTTCCGTTACTTCTACACGATTTAATTTAGAATCTTCTTCCCATTTTTCTTGCGCAATGGCTAAGTCTTTTTCAATTTTCTTTTCATCATCACGTAATTTGGCAGCTTCTTCAAATTTCTGTTTTTTAACCACTGAAGTTTTTAATTCTCTAACTTCTTCTAATTGTTTTTCAAGTTCTAAAATTTGTTTTGGCACTTCAATGTTTGTAATGTGCACACGAGAACCCGCTTCATCTAAAGCATCGATAGCTTTATCTGGTAAAAATCGGTCCGTCATGTAACGACTTGTAAGTTTTACACAAGCTTCTATAGCTTCGGGTGTATAAATCACATTATGATGGTCTTCGTATTTTCCTTTGATATTATTTAAAATTAGGATGGTTTCATCAATAGTAGTTGGTTCTACAATTACTTTTTGGAAACGTCTTTCCAATGCACCATCTTTCTCAATATATTGTCTATATTCGTCTAAAGTTGTGGCGCCCACACATTGAATTTCTCCACGTGCTAAAGCAGGTTTAAACATATTACTTGCATCAAGCGAACCTGTAGCGCCACCAGCTCCAACAATAGTATGAATTTCATCTATAAATAAAATAATATCATCGTTTTTTTCCAGCTCATTCATTACCGCTTTCATAC
>NZ_JAGNYF010000090.1 GCF_017985075.1 Flavobacterium sp. | reverse complement strand
TTTTCATTCAACAGTACGTTATCGCAATTACTTCCTAATTTTAAAAATTCTAACAAAGCGGACATTACGGTTTTAGATATGTTAACGCATCAAGCTAAATTACCAGCTTGGACGCCTTTTTATTTAAAAACGTTAGACTCATTAAAAAAACCAAGTCAAAAATATTATCAAGCTACACCTTCTGAAAACTTTCCGTTAAAAGTATCGACTAATTTATATTTACGAAAAGATTATACGGATACGATTATGAATATCATTAAAGAAGCGCCTTTATTGCTTACTAAACAATACAAATACAGCGATTATGCTTTTATTTTATTTAAAGAATATTTAGAAAAATTTCATCATAAAAGTTTGGATAAACTCTCTGATGATAATTTTTATAAAATGTTGGGTGCAAATTATACTTCATACAATCCATTAGATAAATTTGAATTGGCAACCATTATGCCTTCAGAAATTGATTCCTATTATCGATACGATACCATTCAAGGGTATGTGCATGATATGGCTGCGGCGATGCAAGGCGGTATTGGTGGACATGCTGGATTGTTTTCTAATTCGTTAGATGTGGCTAAAATTATGCAAATGTATTTACAAAAAGGAACGTACGGAGGGCATACTTATTTTTCAAAAGATACATTTGACGCATTTAATACTTGTTATTTTTGTAACTCTGGAAATAGGCGAGGTGCTGGTTTTGACAAACCTCAAATTAGCGGTGAAGGCCCTACTTGCGGATGTACTTCTAAATTAAGTTTTGGACATACGGGTTTCACAGGTACTATGGTTTGGGCAGATCCTGAAAAAGATTTAATTTATATCTTTTTATCAAATAGGAGTTATCCCGATGGAAATATTAATAAACTCTCAAAATTGAATATTAGAGAAAATATACAGAAAGTAATTTACGAATCGATAACAGATTAATTATGACTTCAGCTGCAAAAACTGTGGAAGACTATATGAATAATCTTCCAGAAGATAGAAAACAACCAATGGAATTGCTTCGAACTACACTGCTTAAAAAAATTCCAGAAGGTTTCGAGGAAGGTATGAATTATGGTATGATTGGCTATTATGTTCCACATACAATTTATCCAAAAGGATATCATTGTAAACCAGCTGATCCATTGCCTTTTATCACATTTGCTTCTCAAAAAAACAGCATAAATTTCTATCATATGGGAATGTATGCTAATAAAGATCTTTACGATTGGTTTGTGGCGGAATACCCAAAACACAGTACTCGCAAATTAGACATGGGTAAAAGTTGCATCCGATTTAATAAATTTGATGAAATACCGTTTGAATTGTTGGGTGAATTGGTTACAAAAATTTCTGTTCAAGATTGGATTGAAACTTATGAATCGGCATTTGTAAAGAAAAAATAATAATAAAATAAATGTCAAGTCACATTTAAAATAGATTTGGTGTTTCAACAAAAAAATAAATGAAAATAGCAATGGTTTGTTATCCTACCTTTGGTGGGAGTGGCGTAGTGGCCACAGAGTTAGGCTTAGAACTAGCAAAAAAAGGACATGAAATTCATTTCATTACCTATAAACAACCTGTCCGATTGTCGTTGTTAAATCCGAATATATTTTTCCATGAAGTAAATGTACCTAACTATCCGTTATTTCATTACCAGCCCTACGAATTGGCTTTGTCAAGTAAATTGGTAGATATGGTAAAACTTTATAAAATAGATGTATTACACGTACATTACGCCATTCCTCATGCCTATGCAGGGTATATGGCCAAACAAATGTTAGCCGAAGAAGGCATTTCACTTCCCATGATTACAACGCTTCATGGTACCGACATTACGTTAGTTGGGAATCATCCGTTTTATAAAAGTGCTGTGACATTTAGCATCAACAAATCTGACTATGTTACCAGTGTTTCCAATAGTTTACGTGAAGCTACGTATCGTTTGTTTGATGTTAATAAAGAAATTCATGTGATACCTAATTTTATTGAAATTGAAGAAACCCTTTTAGAAAATAAATCCATTTGTCAGCGTTCGGTTTTGGCGTCGTCTAATGAAAAAATAATTACACACATATCTAACTTTAGAAAAGTAAAAAACATTCCAGATGTGGTGAAAGTTTTCTACAGCATTCAGAAAGAAATTCCTTCTAAATTAATGATGGTTGGAGAAGGACCTGAGAAGATTGTTGCCGAGAAATTATGTGAAGATTTAGGCATTTCGGATAAAGTCATTTTCTTTGGAAATAGTAACGATATTAATCAAATTTTAAAGTATTCCGATTTGTTTTTATTGCCTTCTGAAACAGAAAGTTTTGGTTTGGCAGCATTAGAAGCTATGGCATTTAGTGTTCCGGTAATATCAAGTAATTCGGGTGGTATACCAGAAGTAAATGAAGAAGGTGTTTCGGGTTATTTAAGTGATGTTGGTGATGTGGAAAGCATGAGTAGAAACGCAATTTCTATATTAAATTCAGAAGAAACGTTACTTCAGTTTAAGAAAGCAGCTTTTGAAGTAGCTAAAAAATTCGATATCAAAAATATTCTTCCTTTGTATGAAGAATTGTATAACAAAGCTATTAATTTAGATTCTTAATTATGAAAATATTTAAAAATAGGGTATTGCTTATTGGAGTTTGTTTGTTGTTTTTGTCTTGTAAACCCGTTCAGCAAGTTGTTGAAAAAGAAAGAAACCATTATGAAGTGGTTTTTAAAAGTCAAATAGGTGGGAAGAAAGAAAAATCTAATCAAGTAATTAAAAACTACGAAGAATTTAATGCTTTAATTACTTCTTTAAATATTGGAGAAGAATCTTTCGGTAAGTTACTAGCTATCGATTTAGAAAAACACGATTTAGTTGCCTGTTTTTTAGGTGAAAAACCCACAGGTGGTTATGATATTGAAGTAGCTGATGTACTTTTTACAGACACAACCGCACAAATTATCTTAAAAGAAATTACTCCAGAAAAAAATCACCTAGTAACAGATGCATTTACGTCACCTTATCTTTTTGTATTGGTACCTAAAAACAAAACGATTTTAGTTAATTAACATTGTACGTATCTAAAAATTCTTCTTGCTCTTGAGAATTGCTTACTGGTAAACCAATTTGAGCTGCTATTGTTGCATCTAAAGTAAAATTCGTATTTGTTTTTGTGTATACAATCCCAATATTTTTAGAAAGGTATTGTGTAGAAACTACTACATCTTGTTGTGGTAATATGGTTAAAGTAATAGGAAAACCTGCAATAGTTTGTGTGGTAGTAATTTTTAAACTCACCACTATTTTAGTCGATTTTACATCTGGATATACATCGTTATTTGGAGAAGTGAACGATGCGTAATTTTCTCCGCCAATAGCTCTTAATTGGTATTCAATCGTAACCGGAAAGTTACTTATTGTTTGTTGAAACGTGCCTGTTTTTTCACTTAAAATTTCTCCATTTGTGGCACTTTCCTTAAATATAACAAAATCTGTAACACTTAAATCAACTCCAGTTGGTAGTGTTATGCCTTGTAAAACGCTTAAATTTCCTGTTAAAAGTAATTTTCCAGCTTCTTTTCGTACGTTGTTGTTGTTTAATGAAGAACAATAAAATCCAGTTGCGATATTATTTCTGTTTTTAAATTTTTTATAAGTGTGTGTGCCTACTGTTTCATCACCAAAAATATATAAAGAATCTCTTGTATTGGTTTGTCCCTCTACATCATACGTCCAGTAGTTTCCATTGTTTAATGGTAAAGCATCTGTAAAAGTAGTTGAGTTGTTTGTATTATCGCCAATAGTACTTTCTAAACCTTCTACTGCACAAGAAACCAAACTTAAACTTAAGATAGCAAATAATATTTTTTTCATTTTATGTATTTTTTGCTAATATAAAAAAAACATTCAATATTTTTGTATAAATTAATGATTGCATAATTTATTTTAAAATGGCAAATTCGATAGGCACACGTTTTACATTAACAACTTTTGGCGAGTCGCATGGCTTGGCTTATGGTGGAATTATAGATGGATGTCCTTCTAATATTGCTATAGATTTAGCTTTTGTTCAATCAGAATTAGATCGAAGAAAGCCGGGGCAATCTAAACTGGTTTCTCAAAGAAAGGAAAGTGATACAGTACAATTTTTGTCAGGTATTTTTGAAGGGAAAACCACAGGAACGCCTATTGGATTTTTGATTGAAAACGAAAATCAGAAGTCCCAAGATTACGATCAATTAAAAGATACATTCCGTCCCAGTCATGCCGATTTTACTTACGATAAAAAATACGGAAATAGAGATTATAGAGGCGGTGGTAGAAGTTCAGCACGAGAAACAGTTAATTGGGTAGTAGCTGGCGCTATTGCCAAACAAATTATCCCAGAAATAAAAATTACAGCCTTTGTTTCTTCAGTAGGAACCATATATATAGACAAACCTTACCAAGAATTAGATTTTACTAAAATTGAAAGCAATGCAGTTCGATGTCCGGATGAAGTCACAGCTGTTAAAATGGAAGACTACATTACCGAAATAAAAAAGCAAGGCGATACCGTTGGTGGTACTATTACATGTGTAATACAAAATGTACCCATTGGTTTGGGTGAACCAGTTTTTGATAAATTACAAGCCCAATTGGGTAAAGCCATGCTATCTATAAACGCGGTAAAAGGGTTTGAATATGGGGCAGGATTTTGTGCTGCTGAAATGAAAGGCAGTGCGCACAACGATTTATTTAACGAAGACGGCAGTACCAAAACCAATTTATCAGGTGGTATACAAGGCGGCATAAGTAATGGCATGGATATTTATTTCCGTGTAGCTTTTAAACCAGTTGCCACACTATTACAACAACAAGAAGTCTTAACCCAAGACGGACAACTTAAAGACCAACAAGGTAAAGGCCGACATGATGCTTGTGTGGTACCGAGAGCGGTGCCTATAGTTGAAGCATTAGCTGCTATGGTATTGGCTGATTTTACTTTGTTGCAATAATTGTCTTAAATTATCCATTAGTTTTTTTATACCTTTTACATACACTATCCATACACTATCTATGGAGTATCTACGGAGTATCAATGGAGTATCTATACACTATCTCTTTTAAATAAATTAGCTATTAGTTAATTTGACCCGTCCTAAAATAACTATACAGGTTATTAAATAAATCCTACTTTAGCTTTACAAATATAATTATTAATCCTAAACTTACTATACAATTGATTTTTCTTGATAAAAACTCTTATTATAGTTC
>NZ_JAGNYF010000089.1 GCF_017985075.1 Flavobacterium sp. | reverse complement strand
TTGTTTACAAGATTTATCTTATGAAAACCTAAGCGTTAGTGGGTGTAGTGGCATCCTTTTTTTTAAAAATAACACCAAAAAAGATATAACGGAACACACGACCTGAAAGGGAACGCAATAAATAAAAATGTAAAATTTGTATTGATAAAGTTTATGTATTCTATATTTTGGGGAGAGTAACTCTAATGTTTAGTGATTTGCATATTCCATATGATTTTAATAGAATAGATTACAAATTTATATCGTAATTATAAGCACAAAAAAAAGTCCCATATGGGACTTTTTAATTTATATTCTTTTTAATTGTTGTTTCATCATTACGATTTGATCTTTAAGCATATTGTGCTTGTCTAATTTTTTTGCTTCACTTAGCCATTTTTCTGCTTCAATTTTTCTTCTTTTTGAAGCTGCAATTCCTGCTAATTGAAGTTTAGCTAAAGCTAAATCTTGATCCATACTTAAACCTAATTCAATTGCTTTTCTAAAATATTTTTCTGCTTGATTTAAGTTAGTTTGTGAAACCATTAATCCATTTAAGTAGTTGTAATAGCCTTGTTGTTTTTTAACCAATGCTGTTTCAGGATTACTTATTTTATCTAAATATTTTTTTGCACCCTCAAAATTTTGTTTTCTTAACTGTAAAAATGATAAAATAATTAATTCGTTTTTAAAATAAAATAAGATAAAAAGTGTTGATAATAGAAGGATAAATATTCCGTTTCCGGTGTTACCACCTTTTATAAATAAGTAAATTGCAAATGAAATTAATCCTGCAGCAGTAATTAGTTTTATGTTTTTATTGAACATGATATTTAGTTTAGTTTGCAAAGGTAATAAAATCTATTAAAAATAATTTTAAAAAAGTATTTGTATTTGAAAAAAGTCTTTGTATATTTGCACTCGGTTTAAAGAAAGCCATATTATTAAAGAATTATATAGAATTTAAAAATACTAACAATGAGTAAGAGAACATTTCAACCATCAAAGAGAAAAAGAAGAAATAAGCACGGTTTCATGGACAGAATGTCATCTCCTAACGGAAGAAAAGTGCTTGCTCGTAGAAGAGCTAAAGGAAGACATAAATTAACTGTATCTTGTGAACCAAGACATAAAAAATAATGGTATTAGTTAATCAAAATATCAGGGTGTTACTATTTTAATAGTAGCACCTTTTTTTTATATTTGCATTAAATTACAATCTACAACAACACAACAATATGCCAAAAGACAATTCAATTAAATCGGTATTAATTATTGGTTCGGGGCCAATAGTAATTGGACAAGCCTGCGAATTTGACTACGCCGGTTCACAATCTGCACGCTCTTTAAGAGAGGAAGGAATAGAAGTAATCCTTATTAATTCAAATCCTGCAACCATCATGACAGACCCAACGATGGCTGATCATGTGTATTTAAAACCTTTGACTACTAAATCTATAATTGAAATTTTAAAAGCACATCCTCAAATTGATGCAGTTTTACCAACAATGGGTGGTCAAACTGCATTAAATTTATGTATAGAAGCCGATGAAAAAGGAATTTGGAAGGATTTTGGTGTTAGATTAATTGGTGTAGATATAAATGCAATAAATATTACCGAAGATAGAGAGCAATTTAAAAATTTATTAAATAAAATTGGAATTCCTCAAGCACCAGCTAAAACAGCAAACTCTTTCTTAAAAGGAAAAGAAATTGAGCAAGAATTTGGTTTTCCTTTAGTAATTCGTCCTTCTTTTACCTTGGGAGGAACGGGTGCTGCTATTGTTTATAAAAGAGAAGATTTTGATGCGGCTTTAACATACGGTTTAGAAGCTTCTCCAATTCATGAAGTTTTAATTGATAAAGCTTTGATGGGATGGAAAGAATATGAATTGGAATTATTACGTGATAGTAACGATAATGTTGTAATTATCTGTACGATTGAAAATATGGACCCTATGGGAATTCATACTGGAGATTCTATTACTGTTGCGCCTGCGATGACTTTATCAGACACCACTTTTCAAAAAATGCGTGATATGGCTATTTTGATGATGCGTTCTATCGGAAATTTTGCAGGAGGTTGTAATGTGCAATTTGCTGTTTCACCTGATGAAAAAGAAGATATAGTTGCGATCGAAATCAATCCTCGCGTATCACGTTCTTCTGCATTGGCATCAAAAGCTACTGGATATCCAATTGCAAAAATCGCATCGAAATTAGCTTTAGGTTACAATTTAGATGAATTGCAAAATCAAATTACAAAATCGACTTCAGCTTTATTTGAGCCAACTTTAGATTATGTAATCGTAAAAATACCACGTTGGAATTTCGATAAATTTGAAGGTGCAGATAGAACTTTAGGCTTACAAATGAAGTCGGTAGGAGAAGTAATGGGAATTGGGCGCTCCTTTCAAGAAGCACTTCACAAAGCTACTCAATCACTTGAAATTAAGCGAAATGGTTTAGGAGCTGATGGAAAAGGGTATACCAATTACGAACAAGTTATTGAAAAATTAACTCATGCAAGTTGGGACAGAGTCTTTGTGATTTATGATGCTATTGCAATGGGAATTCCATTGAGTAGAATTCATGAAATCACTAAAATAGATATGTGGTTTTTGAAGCAATATGAAGAATTATTTCATTTAGAAAAAGAAATTTCAAAATATAAAGTAGATACTTTACCTAAAGAATTATTATTAGAAGCCAAACAAAAAGGATATGGCGACAGACAAATAGCGCATATGATGAGTTGTTTGGAAAGTCAAGTTCATAAATTACGTGGCGAAATGAATATTCAACGCGTTTATAAATTAGTGGACACTTGTGCCGCAGAATTTAAAGCACAAACGCCTTATTATTATTCTACTTTTGAGGCCGAAATTGAAAAAGCAGATGGTACGAGATACGTTCACAATGAAAGTATTGTAACTGATAAGAAAAAAGTAGTAGTCTTAGGTTCTGGACCAAATCGAATTGGACAAGGTATTGAGTTTGATTATTCTTGTGTACATGGCGTATTGGCGGCTAAAGAATGTGGTTACGAAACGATAATGATTAACTGTAATCCAGAAACGGTTTCCACAGATTTTGATACGGCTGATAAATTGTATTTTGAACCTGTTTTTTGGGAACATATATACGATATTATTCAGCATGAAAAACCAGAAGGTGTGATTGTGCAATTAGGTGGGCAAACGGCTTTAAAATTAGCTGAAAAATTATCGAAATACGGAATTAAAATTTTAGGAACTTCATTTGATGCTTTAGATTTAGCGGAAGATAGAGGAAGGTTCTCTGATTTATTAACAGAATTAAAAATACCATTTCCACAATTTGGAATAGCTGAAAGTGCTGAAGAGGCTTCGCAATTAGCAGATACATTAGATTTTCCTTTATTAGTCCGTCCTTCTTATGTGTTAGGTGGTCAAGGAATGAAAATTGTAATCAATAAACAAGAATTGGAAGAACACGTAATTGATTTATTAAAATCGATACCTGAAAATAAACTTTTATTAGACCATTATTTAGATGGTGCTATTGAAGCTGAAGCCGATGCTATTTGTGATGCAGATGGAAATGTTTATATTATTGGGATTATGGAGCATATTGAGCCATGTGGTGTGCATTCTGGCGATAGTAATGCTACTTTACCTCCTTTTAATTTAGGTGAATTTGTAATGCAGCAAATTAAAGATCATACAAATAAAATCGCAGTAGCTTTAAAAACTGTTGGATTGATTAATATTCAATTTGCGATAAAAGACGATATTGTTTACATTATTGAAGCTAATCCAAGAGCTTCTCGTACTGTACCTTTTATTGCAAAAGCGTATGGAGAACCTTATGTAAATTACGCTACAAAAGTAATGTTAGGAGAAAATAAAGTAACTGATTTCGCCTTTAATCCGAAATTAAAAGGATATGCGATTAAGCAACCGATTTTCTCTTTTAGTAAATTTCCAAATGTAAATAAAGCCTTAGGTCCAGAAATGAAATCAACAGGCGAAAGCATCTTATTTATTGATGATTTAAAAGATGATCAATTTTATGACTTGTATGCCAGAAGAAAAATGTACTTAACTAAATAAATAAAAAAATCCCAATCGAAAGATTGGGATTTTTAGTTTATACTATTTTCTAACTGGAATATTCTCTAAAATTTCTAATACAAATTTCCAATATTTTTGAGCGGATGTAATATTTGCTCTTTCATCTGGACTATGTGCGCCTTTGATTGTTGGTCCAAAAGAAATCATATCCATTTCTGGGTAATTGGTTCCTAAAATACCACATTCTAATCCGGCGTGACAAGCTACAACGTGAGGTTTAGTTCCGTTTTGTTTCTCGTATATTGAAGTTAAAATATCTAATATTTCTGAGTTGGCATTTGGTGTCCAACCTGGATACGAACCACCGAAAGTGACTTCACAACCCATTAATTCGAAAGCGGAACGTAAAGCGTTTGCTAAATCAAATTTTGAGGTTTCCACCGAAGAACGTGTTAAACATTGTACGGTTAATTTCCCGTTAGCAACTGTGATTTTTGCGATATTATTTGAGGTTTCGACTAAATTATCAAAATCGGCACTCATTCTATACACGCCATTATGAGCTGCATAAATCGATCTAACCATATAAAACTGTGCCATTGGTGGCATAACTTTAGTAGGTGTTGTCGCTGATTTTTCAATTACAATTTCTAAATTGGGTTCTGTAGTTTTAAACTCAGCTTTTATTTCATTGATAATTTCTTGCATATCAAACGTAAATGCTTCATCATAAATAGGAGCAATGGCTACTTCTGCTATACTTTCTCTTGGAATGGCATTACGAAGGCTTCCGCCATTAATAGTTGAAATTTGTAAACCAAAATCTTCAAAACCATTAAATAATAAACGGTTCATAATTTTGTTTGCATTACCTAAACCTTTGTCTATATCCATACCTGAATGCCCACCATTTAAACCTTTTACGGTAATGGTATAGCCAACAGCATCGGCAGGAGTGTCTTCTTCATCGTATTCTGCAACTGCGGTTACGTCTACACCGCCTGCACAACCAATATCAATTTCATCGTCTTCTTCGGTGTCTAAATTTAAAAGGATTTCACCTTCTAGCAAGCCGCCTTTTAAACCCATTGCACCTGTCATACCAGTTTCTTCATCTATTGTAAACAAAGCTTCAATGGCAGGATGTGGAATTGTGGTACTTTCTAAGATTGCCATAATTGTGGCAACACCTAATCCGTTATCGGCACCTAAAGTAGTTCCTTTAGCACGAACCCAGTCACCATCTACATACATTTCAAT
>NZ_JAGNYF010000037.1 GCF_017985075.1 Flavobacterium sp. | reverse complement strand
AAAATCCCATCTGCTTGTAATCCGTAAAAATAACCTATTGATTGACCTTCTTCCATTCTAGAAATAAGAGGTTGCCCTACTCCAAAAGAACCTGATTCAATAATACCTCTACTATCACTTACTTTAGTTACCACATTATCAATTGTTGTAAAATTTGAATTTACACTAAATGATAAATTATCATTTAGTTTTTTATTGTAACCGATAGAAAATTCAAAACCCTTATTTTGTGTTGATCCTGCATTTACAACTGGAGAAGCACCACCCGGAGCACTGGCTCCTACTATACCTGATACTGGCAACCCTTCAATTAATAAATCAAGTCTACTTTCAATAAAGTAATCTGTAGTAATATCTAATTGATTATTAAATAATTTAACATCTAAACCCACATCAAATTTTTTAGCTGTTTCCCATTTTAAACCAGGATTTGGTAATTTACCTATTGTAAAGCCATTAACTAACATATTATTAAAAACATAAGTTGCTTCACCATCTAAAAGACCTAAATATCTGTTAGTTCCGATTTTGTCATTACCCAAAGTTCCTAAACTTGCTCTTAATTTCATCTGATTTATACTCTCTATATTTTCTAAAAATTTTTCTTTAGATAGTATCCAACCTCCTGTTGCAGATAAAAAATATGCAACAGCATTATCTGGACCAAATTTAGTAGAAGAATCACGTCGAGCAATTCCAGAAAGCAAATACTTTCCATCATAATCATATTGAATTCGTGCAAAATATGAATTCAAACGCTCATCATAAACGTAAGAACCTACATTTTTTGTTGTTGGTAAACCATTTGCTAAACTAATATCGGCAAATTCCCATGAATTATTTGGTACATCAAAGCCAGTAGCAAATAAACCGTTACCCCATTCTTTAGAATTTGTAGTTCCTAAAGTTCCTGTAAAATTATGATTTTTTATATTTTTCTTATATGTTAAGTATAAATCAAATACATAACTATTATCGTTTATTGCAGTTTGATTAACACTGCTTCTGTCTACATTAAAAACTTTACCACCACCGTAGTTTACAATTTTAGAAAATGATTTTCCTTCAGAATTTGAAGTATTAAAACCAATTTTAGTGGATAATACTAAATCTGGAATAATTGAGTAGTCCAATCCAAATGCACCACTAATTCTTTTTATATTATAATCATTATGAGTATTAGCTATCTGAGCAAGTGGGTTAATTACTTCAATACCAAAACCAGGAGTACTAGGTACTAAAGAAAAATCACCTGTAGAATTAAATGGAGAAATTGTTGAAGGTGTATTAATTGCATTAAATAATGGAGCGCCTAAATTGTTTTCACTTAATGATTTTCTATTTAAAAATGTATAATTTACATTAGTTTGAACTTTCAATTTTTTTGTAACATCAACACCTAATGATAATGAGGCAGTACTTCTATTAAAACCGGATTTATCTAGACCAACAATTCCATCTTGTTTAATATGTGAACCACTCATGGCATAAGTAATTTTATCAGTACCTCCTGAAAAATTTATATCATTACTCACAATCGGAGCTTTATTACTAAATACTTCATTTTGCCAATCCGTACCCCTTCCTAAGTTAGAAACATTAGGATAAGGAAGTACTTGACCACCATTTGCATAACTTTCATTTAAAAGTAATGCATATTCAGTTGCATTTAATAGATTTAATTTTTTAGTAGTCTCTTGTTGACCAATATATGAATTGTAAGAAATATTAGATTTTGTATTCTTTTTACCATTTTTTGTTTTGATGATTACTACACCATTAGCACCTCGAACCCCATAAATTGAAGCTTGAGCATCTTTCAAAACATTTATTGATTCAATGTCACTCGGATTTAAAATACTTGGATCGGAAATATTTCCATCTACTATATACAATGGACTATTATTACCATTACTTTGAATTCCTCTAATTAAAACACTAAAACCAGCGCCTGGAGCACCAGAATCAGATGTTACAGTAACACCTGCTAATGTTCCTTGTAAAGCCTGTTCGATTTTAATAGGCTTAAGTTGTTCAATAGTTTTAGTACTAATGTAACCAACAGCCCCGGTAACATCCTTCTTTTTCTGGCTTCCATACCCTACCACAACTACTTCTTCAATTGCCTTATTGTCTTGTTTTAAGGAAATGGTTATGGTTTCATTTTTTGATACTACAAATTCTTGAGAACTGTATCCGTAAAATGAAAATGTAAGTGTACTTCCTACAGCTACATTAGAAACTGTAAAGCTACCATCTGCAGCAGAAGACGCTACACCGGCTTTGTTTAGTAAAACAGTAGCACCGCCCAATGGCGTATTTGTGCTAGAATCATAAACTTTTCCAGTTACGGTTACCGATTGTGAAAAACCGATAGCTGTAAATAATAGAAAAGCAAATTGCCATAATTTAGATTTCATAAATGTATAATTTATTTGTTAGTTTAGTTATTGGTAAAATTATAGGTTAATCATAATATTTGTGTAATTATAACCTTTACAAAAAACATACAATTTAAAAAAAATGTAATTTTTTTATGGTATTCGCAATAAAAGGCTAGCAATTATTATGTTTCACAAATATTTAATTTGTCTTATTTTTTTAATATTACACAGTGTTTTGTATTACGATAACGTTGTTGTAGTGTTTTTGTATAGGTAAAACAGACTTTATGTTGTACTGTTAAAAAGACAATATATATTCTACCAATCCTTTTTCATGTGGTAAATCCATTTTTTTACGCAAACGATATCTTTTAATTTCTACACTTCGAACTGAGATATTTAAAAGTGGTGCAATTTCTTTAGAAGATAAATTCAATCTCAAGTAGGCACATAACCTTAAATCGTTTGGCGTTAATGAAGAATGGGCTTGTTTTACTTTCTTTAAGAAGTTGTTATCTGCAGTATCAAATGCCTCTTTAAAAACCGTCCAAGTATCCTCTTCACTAATATTTTTAGTAATAGTAGTAATGACAGATTTTATGCTTTTACTGCCTTCTTCTGTATTGTTTTTTAAATCTTCTTTGATTAATGATAGGAGCTCGTTCTTCTTAATTAAACTCATAGTAGAAACCGCCAATTCTTTATTTTTAATATCTACGTCTTGGGATAATTGTTCGTTTTTCAAGCGCATGATTTGCTGATTACTTTCTAAAGCAGCTATTTCTAAGAGTAAATTATTTTCTTCAATTAATTTTTGTTCTTTTTCTCTATAGTATTTTTTATAGGTTTTATGAATGTATACGGCGCCTACAATTCCCAATAATAAATATATTAAAACTAATAAATTCGTTGCATACCATGGCTTATTTATAGTAAACGTATAGGTAGCTAAATTTTCTGGTTTAGAATTGGCAATTTTAGCTCTCACTTTAAATACATAAGTTCCAGGAGGTAAATTTTTAAAATTGGCACTGGTTTTCGCACTCCATTCACTCCATTGATCATGCAAACCTTCTAAAATAAATTGATATTCAGCATTAATGTATTTGTTGTATTCTGGAACGGTATAATTAAATGTTATATTATTTTCATCGTAAGCTAATACTCCTTCATCTTTAATAGAGTAATTAACGATTTTTTCATCTAATTTATTGACTGAAATATTAGAAATAGACACACTATAATTTTTAAAACTCAAGTCGTTTAAATTAATCGTATAATAGCCATCGGTAGTACCAATTAAATAATTTGCATTTGATAATTGTGTTATGTTTTCATAACCTAACATGGAATTGGTTAACGAGGCAGGAATTGGAATAATATTTTCTTTTAATTGACTACTCAACTTACTTAGAGTAAAATAATGAATGTAGTTTTTAGAAAACAACCAAAGTTTATTAGAATTATCTACAATTAATTTCCCTGAAGTATATTCATCTTTTTCAAAAACAGCGCTTAAATTTTTATCTTTTACAAATCGCTTTGATTGATTGTTTAATTTAAAAATACCTTCCTTATTTGCATAATATATATTTGAATTAAACTGCGTTAAACTAGCATTCTTTCCTTTAGTTGGGGTTTTATATGTAAATATATTTTTGGCAATTGAAAACGATTTATCGAGTTGGAAACGAAACACACCTTTGTATTCGTGACTTACATATACTTCCAAATTGGATGTAACTTCAAAATATTTTGAAGAATAATCAAAACCTGTTATTTTATTTTTAAACTGCCATTGATTCCCTACTTTTTGTAAAACAGAAATCCCATAATAATTTCCTTGAAGTAATATATTTGGTTGATTTGGAACGGTTTCAAACTTCCAAGTTCCAGAATTAGAAAATATTAATTTAGCTACATTAGTAGTTACAACAAAAGTTCCTGAATCGTGTCCGCAAAACAAAGTACCATTATGAGCAAAAATTGACCAAACTTGCCCTTTGGTTCCGCTAATAAACTGGAAAGAAGCATCGCTTAAAACATTTTTATAAAACAATCCTTGGTTGGTACCTATATATAAATTACCATTGTGAAGTAAAGAAGTATAAACGGTTCCTAAAATACCTGTATCGTCAGAAAAACTTCTAATCGGCGATTGTAAATTGATGCAGTTTATACCATTATCTAATCCAATCCATAAATTTTTATCTACATCTTCAAACAAAGACAAGGCAGTGTTGTTACTTAAGCCTTTATTCTGCGTTATGTGGTATTTCTTTTTCCCCTCTGCAGAAATAACAAAAATACCGTTTGAAACCGTTCCTATCGCAAAACCTTTATCTGAAAGTTGCTGACTACTATATACGCTACTGGATGCTATTTCCGAATCAACTTCTGTAGCAAATTTCGCCACATTACCCGCAATTAAATTGTAAAATCCAGAATACTGCGTTTGTAATAATAAGCCTTCATCCGTTGAAAAAATGGAAACAATTTTATTGTTCTTTAAAATAGGATGATTTGAAATTAATTTTTGCTTTCCATTTTCAATTTCAAATAAACCATCATTCGCCACTTGAAAATAAATGGCATTATCCACTTGAAATGATTTTAAAATACCTTTACTTGATGGAATGATACTAAATTTTTGCGTTTTAGTATCATAAATATAAATTTGATTTAAGGACTGAAAAATCACCCATTGTTCATAATTTAAAATGTTCCAAAATTGTTCATCGTCAATAATTTTAGCTTTAATTTTATCACTTAACGAGGTGTATTTTAGTTTATTATTGGCTTCTCTCACCCAATAACCGAATTCCATATAACAACCTGTATAAATTCTGTCTCCAACTACTTTTACTGAACGCGTAATGGTTTCGTTTGGTGACGGATATAAATTCCAATTGGTCCCGTTAAACTCCAAAAGTCCATCGTTATTTGCAAAAAATAAGAATTGGTGTTTGTCTTGCGAAATCATCCAATTTTGATTTCCGGCGTTATAAATACTGGAAGGATATTTAACTATTGGCGGCAATTGCTGTGCATATCCTACAAAAGAAAATACTGCTAAAAGATAAAAAGTAAAAATAGGTTTTTGGAAGCCTTTCATTTAATAAAAATATGGTTAACGATTATAAAAGTATTGATAAAATTTTGAAAAAGAAAATATTACAAAAAAAAAGCACGTTTCAATTGAAACGTGCTTTCTAATTTTAACTAAATGATTATTGTTTAATAAATTTTGAAGTACTTACTTTTCCTTCAGAAATTACTTTAACTAAATAAATACCATCTTGTAAACCTGACACATTCAATACTGTGTTATCAGCATTTACGTTTACATTCATTACTTCTTGTCCTACAACACTATAAACTGTTATTGCATCCATTTTATTTGCAGATGTAATTGTTAACATATTTGAAGTTGGATTTGGAAACATACTGATTTTTGCCATATCAAATGATTGGTTTGATAATGCAGAAGTAGTAAAATAAACATTATCAATAAATAAAGTTCCAGCCCCAACAGGTTGTCCTGAAAATATTAATTGAGCTATATGACCTTTTGTAATTAATCCTGTAAAATCAGATAATGGAATATGGTAACTATTCCAAGATGTAAGTGTTGGTGTAAAAGTTAATTCATGTTCTACATCATCCCCACCACCAAAAGCAGCGTTAGCACCAAAATCAACTAATTTAATTCTAAATACTGTCATGTTTGGTGTCCAAGCATCAACATGAAAATACAACATATTTGTAGCGTTAATTTGAGTTGTTGTAGCTTCAATACCTACGAAATTTAAATTTGCATATTTTTTTGTGTCATTACCTTGAATTTGAACACTAGTTAAAGCAGCTGCAGACCAACTTGTTTGCCAAGTATCTACTGGTACATTTGTATATGGATTACTAAACATAGAAATTACATTTGCTGCTGGTAATGTTGGTGTTGGTGCAGCAGTCATTGGTTCAGTTACAGGAGTTGTAGTAGTACAAGATGCACAAGATGCCCAACATACAGTTGGTTGTACCATGCTTTGATTTGCAACTACTAAAGTTCTGTTTGTAAATCCACCTGTAGTAATTGTACAACTTGTACCAGATGCTAGTTGTTCAGAACCAGCCCAGTTGTCTCTTGAAAATTTATACTCGTGTGTTCCTGGAGCAATAGCAATAGTTGCTTCCCAAACTCCGTCAGCATTAGCATCAGTCATTGGGTTAGCATCTCCAGACCAGTTATTGAAAGTACCACTTACATAAGGCGTAGTAAATCCTGTTTGTTGTGTCATGTCTACTTTAAAAGTTACGTTAACTGGAGTTGCAGGAGCACTTGTTCCTACGACAGTAACATTTCCTAAAGCAGTTTCATTTGCTGGATTTCCGTTTAATCCTTTTACTGTAAATCCATATTGCACGATTAAACCAGTTGGAATTGCTGTAACAGTACTTAAACTAAAAGCACCTGCAGCAGTTAATGGTAGTGTTACACTAAAATCTGTAGAATAACCGTTTGCTGGATTTAAACCCTTGATAAACGCAACGGCAGTATAACCTGTAGCTAAATTATGATTGGTAACATTTCCTGTAAAGGTAACTATTTGTCCAGCTAAACTAGCATTTTCAACATATGTATTACCTTCAAATATTTTGTTACCTAATCCTGCACCATTTGTCCAATACGCAATATCTGCAGCTGTAGTAGCGTTAGCATAGGTATTAAAATTAGGTTGTAACTTTAAGGTATTTGTAGAAGCCGTAAGTGTAGTTTTTAAATCCGGCAATGCCCATGCGCTTCCAAATGCAAAAGTTGTTCCATTAGTTTGAAACACATTAGCATAACCTAACCAGTTTGATGCACCGTTTACAGTCACAGTAGTTTGTGCCTGCACATTTTGATAACTTGTAAAAATACAAATACCAATTAAAAAGAATTGTAATGTTTTTTTCATTGTTTTTACGTTTTAAGATTAATCAAATATAGATAAGATTTAAATTCATAGTTTTTTTTTGATATATATAAAAACTATACTACTTTTCTACAAAGAAGTAATGCAGTAAAAGCTTATAAAATACTGATAAATATAGATTTAGTATGCGTATTTGATAAAACTCCAGATACAACAATTTGCATAATGATTAGTTAATGTTGTGGTAATCTACAACGATTTCGTGAAATAAATAATTGATTTTTACCCATAAAAAATAAAAAAACGTCAAAAGAAGGATGAAATACTAATTACTCAATAATTCCTACAATAAATTACAGATAATGAAATTATTAATAATATATAATAGTAGTTTAATAACGGACATAAAAAAAACACGACAAAATTTGCCGTGTTTTTTTTATGTGATTTAAATTTATTTCTTAATTACCTTTTTAGTAACCAAGGTATCATTAACCATAAAACTTAAGTAATACATACCTGCATCTAAATGCGATAAATTAAAAGTATATTCGTTAGTATTAATATCAAAACGATTAACAACTTGTCCTAAAGAATTATACAATACACAATCAGAAATAGGTGTGGCTACTTGTATCGTTAGTAAATCCGTACATGGATTCGGATATAATTTTACTGACTCTAAATCGAAGGTTGAAGCCGATAGATTTGTATTTAATTTTATATCATCAAAATAATAGGTTTCTCCAGTACCTACGGCACCAAAATTACAAAACACCACTACTCTTTTATAATTATTTGCATTCACTACGTTTGGAAATACAAATGTTAATTCTTCCCAAGTATTTGCTGTTGTATTTACTGCATCAACTTCTATATTAACAGCAGCATTAGTTAAATTTTCTAATTTAAGTTTGAACGTTTTACCTGCATATGGTGAATACACTTTCATTTTAATTGAGTTTACAACAGAAAAATCTACAGCATTTGCCAACTCAATAAACGAACCCGCCCAAGTTGTACCAACATTTTTTATTAATTTAGCTACGTTACTTGATGTATTAATTCCGTTACTCTGTGGATTTGGAATTTTAGTAGTAACCGCATTTCCAAAATTAGAAAACGAATAGGTAATAGTACCAGATTCAAAATCTAAAGGTAAATTAGGCTTTTCAATTTCTGGACCAAAGGTTATATTGTCAAAATAACATATATTATCTGTAGTTCTTGTTTGGAAGTCAGGAAAAATAACAATTTGATCGTTTGTTTCTCCTATTTTTGAAGAAAAATCGAATATTAATTCTTCCCATTGATTGATAACAGAATTGGACTTTTTAATTTCCCCAGTTGAACCATTTGTAGCATTCACAAATTTTATACCTACATCACTAATTACACTTTTATAAACCATAATTTTCACTGTACAATTGCTTGCTGTAATAGTATAGGTACCAAATGCAGTCGGTCCTGACGGCACAGATAATTGATGTACCGATTCTACACCTGCAAAAGTTGCCCCTGTAATTAATGTTGTTAATTTCGCAACAGTTGACGAAGTATTTATTCCAGATGCACTCGGATTTGCAACTATCTGAAGTGGTGCATTAGCGCCGTTTTCAAAAGTAATCCAATTCCAAGTTGCACCATTCCCTGATGTTTCAAAGTTTATGGGTGCATTTTGCGAAAATCCACTTAAAGCGATAAGTGATAATAAAAGTAGTAATTTGTTTTTCATGGTCTATATATTTTATTGATTAAGACAAATATATTGATATCGTTAAAGACCAAATCAATTCTGAATGATATAAAAACTATACAACAACAAAATATATTCATTTGGATTTATTTCAAGCCTACTTTTATGTTTAATTAATTATCTTTGCCATTCTCATAAAAAACACAATGATGCAATCCGATTTTTCTTCTTTAGAACCCAAAAAATTTATCTTGATAAAAGGGGCACAATTGCACAATTTAAAAAATATTGATGTCGCCATCCCAAGAAATCAAATGGTTGTGATTACTGGACTTTCTGGGTCTGGAAAATCAAGTTTAGCCTTTGATACGCTGTATGCTGAAGGACAAAGACGTTATGTTGAAAGTTTATCTTCCTACGCACGCCAATTCTTAGGGAAATTAGACAAGCCGAAAGTGGAATACATTAAAGGAATTGCGCCTGCCATTGCAATTGAACAAAAAGTAAATACTACAAACGCGCGTTCTACAGTTGGTACATCAACAGAAATATACGATTACTTAAAATTACTTTTTGCCAGAATTGGAAGAACCTATTCGCCAATTTCAGGTGAAGAAGTAAAAAAACATACGGTTTCTGATGTAGTAAAATACATCCAGTCTTTAGAAATTGATACAAAATGGCTCCTTTTAGCTCCTATTCATTTAGAAGAAGGCAGAAAATTACAAGACAAACTTAACGTTTTATTACAACAAGGTTTTGCAAGAGTACTTATAAACAATCAAACGGTACGTTTAGATGATTTTGTTTCGACATTAGAAATGATTGACGAATCTACAATGGCTAACAAAGAAATTTTATTAGTAATTGACAGAATCGTAGTAAAATCAGATGAAGAATTCTTAAACCGAATTGCTGATGCCTTACAAATAGCATTTTATGAAGGAAAAGGCGAGCTATATTTACAAGAACCAGAAAAATCAAATCGCATCGTTTTTAATTCAAATTTTCAATTAGATGGTTTGGATTTTTTAGAACCAAACATACATTTATTTAGTTTTAACAATCCTTATGGCGCTTGCCCTACTTGTGAAGGCTACGGAAGTGTAATTGGTATTGATGAAGAACTTGTTGTACCAAACACTGCGCTTTCTGTATATGAAAATGCCATTTTTCCTTGGCGAGGTGAAAGTATGGGTTGGTACAGAGACCAATTGGTAAATAATTCACATCATTTTGATTTTCCTATCCATAAGCCTTATTTTGAATTATCAGACGCACACAAAGCACTTATATGGAATGGAAATAAGTATTTCACAGGATTAAATGCCTTTTTTGCCGATTTAGAAGCAAATAACTATAAAATTCAAAACCGTGTGATGCTTTCGCGTTACAGAGGTAAAACAAAATGCCACGCTTGTAACGGCAAACGATTACGTGCAGAAACTAACAATATTAAAGTAGCAGGAAAAACCATTTCTGACTTGGTAGATTTACCTATTATTAAACTAATTCCGTTTTTTAATACCATTGAATTATCAGAATATGATGAAAAAGTTGCGAAACGATTACTTTTAGAAATTAAAAATCGATTGGCATTTTTAGATAACGTAGGATTAAATTATTTAAGTTTAAACCGGCAATCCGCATCGCTATCTGGTGGCGAATCGCAACGAATTAATTTAGCTACTTCATTAGGAAGCTCGTTAGTGGGTTCTATGTATATTTTAGATGAGCCGAGTATTGGTTTACATCCAAAAGACACTGAAAAATTGATAGAAGTATTACTTAACTTAAAAAAGTTAGGCAATACGGTAATTATAGTAGAACACGACGAAGACATAATGAAAGCCGCCGATATGATTATTGATATTGGTCCTGAAGCGGGAACTTTGGGTGGTAATTTAGTGGCGCAAGGTACATATGACGAAATTTTAAAAGCAGATTCGTTAACGTCGAGATATTTAAACGGAAAAGAAAAAATTGAAGTACCTAAAGTTCGAAGAAAATTCAAAAATCATATTGATATTATTGGCGCCAGAGAAAACAACTTAAAAAATATTGATGTCACTTTTCCTTTGGATTGCTTAACCGTAATTACAGGTGTTTCTGGTAGCGGAAAAAGCACATTAGTAAAAAAGATATTATTTCCTGCTTTACAGAAAAAACTAACGGGAATTGGAGAAAAAGCGGGTCAATTTACAAGTTTAGAAGGCAGTTATTCGCACCTTAAAAACATTGAATATGTAGACCAAAACCCTATTGGAAGAAGTTCGCGTTCCAATCCAGTAACGTATATCAAAGCATATGATGATATTAGAGAATTATATGCCAAACAAACCACTTCAAAACTAAGAAATTACCAAGCCAAACACTTTTCATTTAATGTAGATGGTGGACGATGCGAAACGTGTAAAGGCGATGGCGAAGTAACCATTGAAATGCAATTTATGGCCGATGTGCATTTAGAATGTGAAATTTGTAATGGAAAACGCTTCAAAAAAGAAGTGTTAGAAGTAAATTTTGAAGGCAAAAACATCGACGATTTACTAAAAATGACCATTGATGAAGCGGTTGCCTTTTTTGAAACGCACGGGCAAACCAAAATCACACAAAAACTACAACCACTGAAAGAAGTTGGATTGGGATATGTGCAATTAGGACAATCGTCTTCTACGCTTTCTGGTGGTGAAGCACAACGTATAAAATTGGCTTCGTTTTTAGTAAAAGGTGCTACAAAAGAAAAAATGCTATTTGTGTTTGATGAACCTACCACTGGTTTGCATTTTCACGATATCAAAAAATTATTAAAATCATTTGAAGCCTTAATCGATAAAGGACATTCCATAATCGTAATTGAACACAATTTAGAACTTATAAAATGTGCCGATTACATCATCGATATCGGTCCTGAAGGTGGAGAAAATGGCGGACAATTGGTCGCTTTTGGAACTCCAGAGGAAATCTCAAAAAATAAAAAATCCTTGACAGGAAAATATCTAGCAGAAAAATTGTAATTTCGATAAAATTTCAAGAGTATGAACACGTTAGAATTAAAAAACATATTAATTGAAGAAATAAATCAAATTGAAGACAAATCTTTTTTAAATGCTTTGAGAACCATAGTGGAGTCAAAAATTAAAAAAGAAAATCTTTATGAAGAGTATAATTCAGAGATTTTAATTGCGGAAGAAGATATTGAGAAAGGGTATACGATTTCTCATAATGAGGTAAAAGCTAAAATTGACGAATGGAAAAAGAAATAATTTGGACTAAAACCGCTTTAGAACAATTAGAGACTATTTATTTCTATTTAATAAAAAAAACAAAAAGCAAAACTACTTCTAACAAAGTTGCTGCTACGATATATGAATCTGTAACAATTCTAAAATCAAATTGGGAAATTTATGAATTAGATGAAATGAAAAAATCTAATTCTGGAAATTTTAGAGCCTATGAAATTTATAATTATAGAATTTCATATAAAGTTACGCCAAACGAAATATACATAATTAGGATAAGACATACAAAACGTAATCCTAAAAAAATCTAAAATGAAATTCAAAGTAGTATCTGACTATGTTCCCACTGGCGACCAGCCTCAAGCCATTGAAAAATTAGCTAAAGGCATCATCAATGGCGAAAAATACCAAACCTTATTAGGTGTTACGGGTTCTGGAAAAACATTTACGGTAGCTAATGTGGTCCAAGAAGTGCAGAAACCTACTTTAGTTTTAGCACACAACAAAACCCTTGCGGCACAATTGTATTCGGAATTTAAGCAATTTTTTCCAAATAATTCGGTGCAGTATTTTGTTTCGTATTACGATTATTACCAACCCGAAGCCTTTATTCCGGTAACGGGAACCTACATTGAAAAAGATTTATCTATTAACGAAGAACTCGAAAAACTTCGTTTAAGCACTACCTCTGCCCTACTTTCTGGTCGTAGAGATATCATTGTAATTTCATCGGTTTCTTGCTTATATGGTATTGGAAATCCTGTTGAATTTCAAAAAAATGTGATTACTTTAAAAAGCGGACAAGCCATTTCACGAACCAAATTATTGCATCAATTGGTGCAAAGTTTATACGCTCGTACCGAAATGGAATTTACGCCTGGAACTTTTCGTATCAAAGGCGATACCGTAGAAGTATTTCCAAGTTATGGCGACGAACCGTTTCGAATTCACTTTTTTGGCGATGAAATTGAAGAAATTGAAGCGTTTGATGCCCGAACGTCTCAGGTATTGGAAAAATACGATTCGTTAAGCATTTATCCTGCTAATATGTTTGTGACTTCTCCAGATGTTTTACAAAAAGCCATTTGGGAAATCCAACAAGATATGGTAAAACAAGTCGAATATTTTCGAGAAATCGGCAAACATTTAGAAGCCAAACGCTTAGAAGAACGCACCAATTTCGATTTAGAAATGATTCGCGAATTGGGCTATTGTTCTGGAATTGAAAACTACTCGCGTTACTTGGATGGTCGCGAACCGGGTACACGACCTTTCTGTTTATTAGATTATTTTCCAGACGATTATTTGATGGTTATTGATGAAAGTCACGTTACCATTTCGCAAGTACACGCTATGTATGGTGGCGACAGAAGCCGAAAAGAAAACTTGGTTGAATACGGATTCCGTTTGCCTGCCGCAATGGACAACCGCCCTTTAAAATTTGAAGAGTTTGAAGCATTACAAAATCAGGTATTGTATGTTTCTGCCACTCCTGCCGACTATGAAATGCAAAAATCAGAAGGTGTGTATGTGGAGCAAATTATTCGTCCTACAGGATTGTTAGATCCGATTATTGAAATTCGTCCAAGTGCGAATCAAATAGATGATTTAATTGAAGAAATTCAATTGCGTTGCGAAGCCGACGAGCGTGTTTTAGTCACAACACTAACCAAACGAATGGCAGAAGAATTAGCTAAATACCTTACCAAAGTTTCGATACGATGCCGTTACATTCATTCGGATGTGGATACTTTGGAACGTGTAGAAATTATGCAAGACTTACGAAAAGGTGTTTTTGATGTATTAATTGGCGTCAACCTATTACGTGAAGGTTTGGATTTACCCGAAGTATCGCTGGTGGCGATTTTAGATGCGGACAAAGAAGGTTTTTTACGAAGCAAACGTTCGTTAACGCAAACCGTTGGAAGAGCCGCCAGAAACATTAACGGAAAAGCCATTATGTATGCCGACAAAATTACGGCAAGTATGCAACACACCATAGATGAAACCATTTACCGCCGCGAAAAACAAACGGCTTACAATACCTTACACGACAAAACGCCACAATCGTTAAATAAGAGTTTGGGTAATGCCTTTAGCGCCAATTCTGTTTCAACACAATATTACGAAAACCAAGCGTATAAAGCCGCCGAACCCGAAAGCGAGTACCTAAGCAAACCCGAAATAGAACAAAAAATTAGGGACAAACGAAAACTAATGGAAAAAGCCGCCAAAGAATTAGACTTTATGCAAGCCGCCAAGTTTAGAGATGAAATTAAAGCGCTACAAGAAAAACTATAGAATTCTATATTTATTATTGTCATACCGAATTCATTTCGGTATCAAAATGACTAATAACCTCAATTTTTACGTCTACAACCTAAAATTTCACGTTATACAACCCCAATTTTTACGTTCAGAACCTAAAATTTTACGTTACACAACGCCATTTTTTACGTTCTGGACGTGAAATTTAACGTTATACAACCCCAATTTTTAGGTTTGGAACGTGAAATTTTACGTTATACACTATCTTTCTCAAAATTGAATAATCACACATATTTTGTAGTAAATATTCCGAAAAAAATATTGAGAATTATTTATTATATTTGAATAAATAAAATAATGTTTGTTAGATTTATATACAAGTTAACAACAATTTTAAATTCATATACTATGAAAAATCTTCTTTTAACTATTATTTTAATTGTATTGCAAGGTTGCAGTAAGGACAACAACATAAATGTAGATCCAACTTTTTCTTTACCACCCGAAACTCAAACGGGAGCAAACACTTTTGGCGTTACCATTAATGGTAAAGTGTATATACCTAGAGATCCAACAGGAGGAGGGGTAATGGGAAGTGGCAAAGGAATGGTTTTATGGGGTACATCAGATAATTCTTGGTATGAATTAGAAATTAAAGATGGTGCAAGTTCTGTTGGGTTTAATATGGTTATTCATATGGAGCCATTGATATCAACAGGACAGATTACACTAAAACAAAGCAATTTTCAAGACAACATAGATAGTATTAGAAATAGTCATATTTATTTTAAAATATGGGATAGCAATATTAGTAATTATGCGTATTATGGTTCTGTTGAAAATGAATGTTTTTTAAATATTACAAGATTAGACAGTGGAATTTTATCTGGAAAATTTTTCGGGAAATTTGTCCGCTATGACAATCCTAATAATTTTATTCAAATTACAGATGGTAGATTTGATATTAATGGTTTTACCTTACCTAATCATCCTTTTCCATAAAAAAATTTGCTCCTCCAAGATTTAACATAAAAAATAGTAACAACAAATCTTAACTGTTTTAAATATAATGAAAAATCTACTTTTACTACTATTAATCCCCCCCGCTACCGCGCGAATCCTTTCGCGTGGTAACTAAAACCTTTACCCATTTTTCAACTAACGTAACACCGAGTTCTCCGAAGATTTCTAATTAAAATAAATGTACAACACAAAGTCTAATAACTTTAAGCAACAAAAAAATCAAACAAAAAACAGAAAATTATGAAAAAGATAGTATTTATAATAACATTATTTATAGCAATTAATAGTTTTGGACAAATAAACGCCGAAAAAAATAATGGTTTAAAAATTACAAATCAAGCTGCTGTTTCTGAGAATGATACAATAATAAAAGTTTACTATGAAAATCAATTAGAAAACAATATAAAACCTGCGTATTTCGTAAATGACAAACTAGTCAACGAAAGCGTTTTGAAAACTTTAAATCCAAATGAAATTGATAACGTTAAAGTTGAAAAAGAAGATATAGAAATTGATAACGTTAAATATTATGGCAAAATACTAGTTGAAACTAAAAGCACTTATAGTCCAAATTTTATTTCACTTAATAATTTAAAAACTAAATATACAAACATCAAGGAACATAAAATAATATTTAAAATTGACAATGAAATAGTAAATGAAAATTATAATAATTTCATAGTTGATGAAAAGTATATTTTAAAAATTATTGTAGAAAATTATGAAAATAAAGAAGAAAAATTAAAAGTATGTTTTGTAAATTTGATTACTAAATCTGAAGAAAATATTAAAAAATCAAAAGAAATACTACTTCGTGGTAAAGACGAATTTGAAATAAATAAAAATTAAATTCCCAAGCTGCTTCGAGATTTTTTTTCGTGTAGAAACCACCAAAAAAAACTTTACCTATTTTTCAACGCACGTAACTAATCAATTCTTGTAAAACAAAAAATATTTTATATATTTGAATTATAAATTTGTAAAAAATGACATTTACTGATAAAAATATTATAGAAAATTATTTTGGTTTATTCGAAAGTTTAAATTCAATTAGTAAACTTGAACTTATTGAAAAGCTTACAAAATCGATAAAAGCAGATACTAAAAGTAAAGAAAATGCATTTTTTAAATCATTTGGAGCCTTTTCTACTGAGAAATCTTCTGATGAAATAAATGCAGAAATCAAAAAAAATAGAAAATTCAGAACAAAAGAAATTAAATTCTGATGAAATATTTACTTGATACAAATATCTGCATTCATTTTCTTCGCGGAAAATTTGAAATTGATACTATCATTAAAAATAAAGGTTTAGAAAATTGTTATATCTCTGAAATAACAGTCTTAGAACTTAGATTTGGTGCAGAAAACAGTTCTGACAAAATAAAATCACATAAAGCGGTAGATATTTTTTTAAAGGGTATTGTAATTATTCCAATATATGGTTCAATTAAAAAATATGCAGAAGAAAAAGTCCGTTTAAACAAAATTGGAAAACCGCAAAATGACGAATTTGATTTACTAATTGGAGTTACAGCACTTGTAAATCAACTTACTTTAGTAACAGAAAACACAAAAGATTTTAAAAACTTTGAAAATCTTGCTTTAGAAAATTGGGTATCTCGTACCTAATAAATTTCATTTTTCAACGCACGCAACATTTCTCTTTTTCCGGGTGCGCCTGGTAGTTTTTTGGTTTCAAAACCAGCGTGTTGCATAGCATTTTTAATTGTGGTACGGCACGCATACGTGGTTAATATGCCTTTACTTTTTAGGGCAACATACATTTTTTCAAAAACAACTTCATTCCATAACTCGGGTTGCACGTTGTAGCCAAAAGCATCAAAATAAATTAAATCAAACGTATTTTCATCAGTTATTTCATTAAAAAATTGTTTACGCTTGGTTAGGGTAAAATAAGGTGTTACTTCAATAGTTACTTCCCAAGGCAACGTATGTAATTGTTCAAAATCTGCTTGACGGTTGGGTACGCCGCCAAGTTTAGAGATGAAATTAAAGCGCTACAAGAAAAACTATAGAATTCTACAGTTATTATTTGTCATACCGAATTCATTTCGGTATCTAAATGACTAATAACCTCAATTTTTACGTTCCGAACGTGAAATTTTACTTTATCCACTATCTGTCGCAAAACCAAACACCTGTTTTGTAGGAATTATTCTACAAATAATATTGAAATTGATTTATTAATTTTGTAAAAAAGAAACAAACCAATGTAACATACGTAACTAAATTATGTTGTGTATGCAAAAATTTGTAACACATGTATTTAATTTGATAGCCCTGAAGGAGAGTATAAATTATATATATAAAATTGTACTGTTATAAAATCATTTATACAAAGCTTTTCACCAAGCGGCAAAACGTTAATTAATATTTTAGTGAAAAGTAAAAATGATATAATTATTAAAAAACGGATAGCATCGAAACCGAAAACAATGCCTAAAAATGACTCAATATTGGGTAAATAATATAAATTTTAATAGAATGAAAAGAACATTCAAAATTTTGACAATTGCTTTTACGTTGTCAATTATGCTAACATCTTGTTTTTCTTACACTAGTGTTGTTGGAAAAGGAGCACAAGGTAACTCTCAAGTTACTAAATGGAATCATTATGTAATTGGTGGTTTAGCACCAGTAAAAATTTCTGATTCAAAAGCTATGGCTGATGGTGCAACAGATTACACTGTTCATACAAGACAAACTTTTGTAAATGGTCTAATTTCTTCTTTGACATTTGGTCTTTATGCACCAACAGTTACAACTGTAACAAAGTAAGAAAATATGGGCGATAATATTAACCTTTATCGCCCATAAAATTTTATTAAAAATGAAAAAAATTACATTTTATATTTCAATATTAGTATTTCTATACTTAATATACACTCTTATAAATATTTTTAATTCTCAAGCCAAAAACTTAAACGATTACGAAAGCGGGTTTTTAATGGGAAAAATTATATTATTAACTACTTTTGGATTTATAATTTACAAAACAAATCCTTTTAAGAAAAAGGCTTAGTAAGAGGACAAAGCTACTACCAAGATATTTCCGCTACTTAAAGTCTTCTGAATCTAGATGATTTGATTTTTCAACAAAACCCTTTACCCATTTTTCAACGCACGCAACATTTCTCTTTTTCCGGGTGCGCCTGGTAGTTTTTTGGTTTCAAAACCAGCGTGTTGCATAGCATTTTTAATTGTGGTACGGCACGCATACGTGGTTAATATGCCTTTGTTTTTTAGGGCAACGTACATTTTTTCAAAAATAGCTTCATTCCATAACTCGGGTTGCACGTTGTAGCCAAAAGCATCAAAATAAATTAAATCAAACGTGTTTTCATCGGTTATGTCATTAAAAAATTGTTTACGCTTGGTTAGGGTAAAATAAGGTGTTACCTCAATAGTTTCTTCCCAAGGCAACGTGTGTAAATGTTCAAAATCCGCTTGTCGGTTAGGTTCTTCCAATTGGGTAGCATAATTGAGCTGTACAATATCTTCAAAAGCCACCGGATAGGCTTCCACGGCTACATAATTCACTTTTATTTGTCGGTGTTCGGCTTCCAACATCGTAATTAATGCATTTAATCCGGTACCAAAACCAATTTCTAAAATCGAAATTTCCAAAACGTCTTCAAAAAGCGCCAATCCGTTTTTTATAAATACGTGTTTTGCTTCTTGTATCGCACCAAATTTAGAATGATACGTTTCATCCCATTCTGGAATATAAATTGACGTAGAACCGTCTTTTGTAATGATAATTTCGTGTTTCATCTTATGGGTAAAAGGACAAAGGTAAAAGGAAAAAGGCAAAAATCAATAGCAAACTTTTTATATTAAAAAATCCGTTAAATCTGTCAAATCCGTGTTCCTATCCTATCAAACGAAATTTCTATGTTCCCTATCTAAAGCGAAGCTTCTAATTAATTTTAAATAAAACTATGTGCCTATGTGTTTAAAATTAAAAATTAGTGGAAATCCGTTACATCTGTCAAATCTGTGTTCCAATCATATCAAAACGAAATTTCTATGTTCCCTATCTAAAGCGAAGCTTCTAAATAATTTCAAAAAAAACTATGTGCCTATGTGTTTAAAATTAAAAATTAGTGGAAATCCGTTACATCTGTCAAATCCGTGTTTCTATCATTTTCAATATCAATAACAATAACAAACTAAAAACGAAATTTCTATGTTCCCTATCTAAAGCGAAGCTTCTAAATAATTTCAAAAAAACTATGTGCCTATGTGGTTAAAATTAAAAAATCCGTGAAAATCCGTTACATCTGTCAAATCTGTGTTCCTATCAAAAACCAACTAACCATCTAAAAGATTGCTTCACAAACTCTCAATCACTATCTTTGCCTAAATTTTCATACAAATGGTTACATTCGAACAACTTAATCTTCCAATTTCGCTACAAA
>NZ_JAGNYF010000005.1 GCF_017985075.1 Flavobacterium sp. | reverse complement strand
TTTCAGCGCGAATGAGTATTACCGCCTACGAGAATTTAATTAGTACCGCCGAACGCAGAGCCTTACTAAATGGTGAAGAAAAAACAACCGTTCGTTTGTCTGACTTTTTAGGGATTATCCCAGCCATTACTGGAAAAGTAGAATTGGTTTACGAAGGTGAACAAGAAGGCGCTGGAGTAGTGGCGCAATATTTAATTGCCAATGCGATTCATACTTTTTTCCCAGGTTATTTTCCTAAAATTGAAAAACTGGAAAAACAAGATGTAACTACGCCTTATACCGAAATTACCGAATGGTTTTTCAATGAATCAGGATTTGAATTAACAGATGATTGCTCAGATGAAGTGTACAAAAACATCTTAGATGAGGTGCAACCATTAGAAAAATTAATTCAAAAATACCAACCAGAAATTGCAATATCAGACAAGTATTTCCTTAAAGAATTTATACTTTGGGCTTTAGTTGAATATAAAAAACTATCAAAGGAAAGAACCGAAGATGGCTTTCAGTTTAAAGATCCGTATTCGAAGTTTATTAGTAAATTGTCTTAAACGTCATAACATAAATACAAAAATCCGTCCTGATTACTTCGGGACGGATTTATTTGTTTTTAATAGGATTTTGTCTTGTGTCAAAAATTCTATTAATATAAATTTTATCTTTTCCTTCTCGGTAAGTTATTTTGCAATGATGATGAATTAACTTTCGATATTCAAATTTTAGGTGTGTAAAATCTTCATCAACAGAACCAATTTTATTGAATTTATAAAATGCTAAGATTTCAGTTGCTTCTTGAATTTCAGTTGCAATTTTAATTGACTTATTAAAACCGAACAATTTTATATTAAATCGAGTAACTTTCTCTAAATCTTTAATCGCTCTGTTGGTCCAAAAAACAGGTTTAATTATTCTTTCCAATTAGCAATCATTTTTTTGACTTCTTCTTGTGCATAAATATTTCCAGATTCAATATCTTTTTCAGATTCAGCGATCATTTTGTCTTTTTTAATTTGAACAAAATAAGATGTTGCCATATCGTAAAATAATTGTACAAACTTATCATCACCATTATTGATGATGTCATGAAGTTCTTGTTTTAATTCAATTGTACTCATATTAAAATATTTATATAACAAAATTACAAAAAAAAATCCGTCCCAATAACTTCAGGACGGATTTTTGTTTTATAGATTAATCGACACCTTATCTCTTCAAATGCACATCAAAGTAATCCGCTATTTTAGCATACATATGAATTCTATCTCTACCACTCACATTATGTTCATGATTTGGGTATAAGAAATAATCTACTTGTTTTCCTGCTTTAATAGACGCTTCAATGAAATTCATACTGTGCTGTTGCACAACAACTGGATCTTGCGCACCATGAATCACTAATAAGCGACCTTTTAAATTTTTAACTTTATCTAATAAAGATGCTTTTGCATAACCTTCCGGATTGTCTTGTGGGGTATCCATATAGCGTTCTCCATACATAATTTCATAGTATTTCCAATCAATCACAGGTCCGCCAGCCACACCTACTTTAAATGTATCTGGTTGAGAAGTTAGTAGGGAAGTCGTCATAAAACCTCCAAAGCTCCATCCGAAAACGCCAATTTTATTAGTATCTACAAATGATTTTGATTTTAAGAAATCCACACCTTTCATTTGGTCTGCCATTTCGTTTACGCCTAAATTTCGGTGTGTTACATCACAGAATTTTTTTCCACGAGCATCACTTCCACGGTTGTCTAACGTAAACACTACATACCCTTGTTGTGCCATATACATATCAAAATAACCAGCCCCACCTAACCATTTGTTAGTTACCAATTGCGCATGCGAACCACCATACACATAAACCATTACAGGATATTTTTTGGCAGCATCAAAATTAGAAGGATAAATTAATCTTCCGTTTAGAGGAGTTGTACCATCTGCAGCTGTTAGAGTAACCATTTCAATTCTTGGCATATCGATTTTTCCTGTAAACGGATTATCGGCTTTCACTAAAGTGGTAGCCGCCATTTTTGTTTTGATGTTTAAAATCGAAATTTCATTTGGCGTAGTAGCATTACTATATTGATCTAAAACCAGCAGGCCGTCTGAAGAAACAGAAGCATTGTGTGTTCCAGAAATTGTAGTTAACTGAATTGTTTTTCCTGATTTTATATCAACCTGATAAAGTTGTCTGTCTAAACCATTATTTGCCGTTCCGATGTAATTAATTTTTGTGTTGGTAGTATCAAAACCTAATAAATTGGTTACCACAACGTCTTTAAAACCTAAGTTTTTAAGTAATTTTCCATCAGTAGTGTACAAATACATTTGATTATATCCATTAAAATCCGTTTGATAAACAAATTGAGTCGGATTGTTTGGTACGAAAGTCAACGCGTGTTGTGGTTCAACCCAAGTAGTAGCTTTTTCCTCAAATAAAGTTTTTACAAAAGCACCTGTTGAAGCATCGTATTTGTTAAATTTCAAATGATTTTGGTCTCGATTTAATACACCCACAAAAATATATTTTCCTGTAGGTTCCCAAGACACCATCGTTAAATATTGGTCTTTTGGTTCACCGGTTTGTAGTGTTACTTTTTTCCCTGAAGCCACATCGTATAGTACTAAGGTAACCTGCTCACTGGTCATACCTGCCATTGGGTATTTTAGGTCTTTGTTAACTGCTTCTCGTTCGTTCCAGTTGATAATTGGATAATTACCAACCATAGTTTCATCTTTTCGGTAATACGCCAATTGCGTTCCTGAAGCATTCCACCACATTCCTCTGTCAATTCCAAATTCTTGACGGTGTACATAATCTGAACCATTTACGATAGCTGGATTTTCATCGTTTGTAACTTCAATGGTTGTATTGTTTGATGTTATTCTGATGTTATTGTCTTTTAACCAAGCTACATTAGAATTGGAAGCAAAACGCGCTTGGCTTCCTTCTAAAGCATAGCCAATTTTTGAAGTAATTTTTTTAGTAATTACATCATACGTTACTTGATATTGATTTGTTTTTGAAGCAATTTCTGTTTGAAATGTATTGTTGCTTTTCCATTCAATAGTAAAAGGAAAGGTGCGTAAAACAAATTCTTCTGTTGGTAGTGCTTCTTTCAAAGCCGCTTCAAATTCCGATTTAGTAGCCAAAGTAGTTACAGTCCATCCAGAAGTAGCACTTTTTTCCATCAAATTAGTAAAATCTGAACTTAAATAGGCAACAGATTTTGAATCTTTTCTCCATTGAACGGCAGTTAATGAAGTGGGAGCATATTTTCTGGCTCCTGTTACGGTTTCTTCAATAGTTAGTTTTTGTGCAAAAGTCACACATCCAACTAAAAGAAAACTTAAAATATAGTTTTTCATTGTAATAATTTATTTTGTGAATTAGTTGGCTAAGATAAGCATTTGTTACAAAAAAAAATGAGAGTGTTCAAAAAGTGCTAATCTTGTCAAGCTGAACTCGTTTCAGCTTCTATAGATATTTGATTTTCAAATATATTTAGATTCCGAAATAAATTCGGAATGACAAAACAGGACTTTTTAGACAGTCTCATTTTAAATAAAAATATTTTTTACAAAATATCTAATTCTTTCATACAAGCATGCATACTTTGATAGGTTCTTTCAATATCGTTGTCTAATCCTATAGAAAAACGAATTAATCCATCAGTTAAACCCATTTCTGCTTGTTCCTCTAAAGGAATTTCAGAAGAAGTGGATGTTCCTGGAGCACTAAAAAGTGTTTTGTAAAATCCTAAACTCACAGCCAAATACCCTAAATTTCGTTCTTGCATTAATTCCATCAAGGCATTGGCTTTTTCTAAACTTCCAACGTCAATCGTCATCATACCTCCAAAGCCATATTCTGGGTTAATCATATTTTTGTATATGGTATGACTTGGATGGCTTGCCAATCCTGGATAAACGGTTTTGATGCCGTCTGCTTCAAATTTATTCGCCAAATACATCGCATTATGACTGTGCTGCTTCATTCGGATATGAAGTGTTCTTAAATTTTTCATTACCGATGCTGAACGCAAACTGTCCATTGTAGGACCTAAAAGCATACTGGCACCAGAATTTACGTTTTTTAAATCGTTAATAAATGCTTGACTGGCACATGTTACACCGCCCACCGTATCTGAACTTCCGTTGATGTATTTTGTTAAAGAGTGTATCACAATATCCGCACCTAATTTTACTGGCGATACCGATAAAGGCGAAAACGTATTGTCAACTACCAATTTAAGATTGTACTTTTTCGCAATCTTAGCTAAAGAAGCAATATCGGCTACTTCTAATAAGGGATTACTCACCGTTTCACAATATAAAACTTTAGTTGATGGAGTTATGGCAGCTTCCACAAGGTCTAATTTAGTAATGTCAACAAAAGTAGTTTTTACACCAAATCTCGGTGCGAAATTTTTCAAAAAGGCGTACGTTCCGCCGTATATAGTTCTACTTGAAACCACGTGGTCACCTTGTCCGCAAAGTTGTAAAATTGTTGGTGTTATAGCGCCCATTCCTGAAGCAGAAACATTGGCAGTTTCAGTACCTTCCATTGCTGCTAACGCTTTATCTAAATATAGATTACTTGGCGAGGAATGTCGGGAATATAAATAACAACCTTCTGCGTTACCTTCAAAGGTATCAAACATAGTTTTAGCAGAAAGAAATGTGTAGGTAGATGAATCGGATATAGAAGGATTTACTCCTCCAAATTCGCCAAAATACTGTAAATCTTGTATGTTGTCGGCTGGATTAAATGTGCTCATAGTTGTTTGTTTTTATCTATCAAAATTGAAAATAATAAATTAATATTTCAATAATACCTTAAATATTTAGTTTATTTATCTAAAATATTTGTTAATTATAGATTATTTATCATTAATTTAGGTTTTTTATGTATTTTTACCAAATAAATTACGACACGCTCCTCAAAGTTTCTAACTTCGAGGAAGTGTTTTTCGGTCTCGGACCGATTAGTAAAGTTCGGAGAACTTTTATCGCCACCACAAAGTTAGAAACTTCGTGAAGCAGAGTTTTTTTATGTATTTTTAATAAATAAATTACGACACCAATGGATGCAATTGATAAAAAACTATTAGAATTGATGCAAATCGATTCTAAAAAAACAACAAAAGAACTATCAAGTAAATTAAATTTATCCGTAACTGCTGTGTATGAACGGATAAAAAAGTTAGAGCGAGAAGGGATTATTCGTAAGTATGTTACTATTTTAGATAAAACAAAAATCAATAAAGGTTTTGTAGTGTTTTGTCACGTTAAATTAATTAAACATTCAAGAGATTTAATCTCTGAATTTGAAAAAGAAGTAGTAACGCTAACTGAAGTTTTAGAATGTTTTCACGTAAGTGGCGATTATGATTATATTTTAAAAATTTGCGTAAAAGATATGGAAGAATATCGAGAATTTATGGTTACTAAGTTAACCACTTTACAACATATTGGTAGTACGCACAGTACTTTTATGATTGGAGAAGTGAAAAATTCTACTTCATTTGTGTTGAATTAAAAATAGTAAAGTTTTTTCGCTAAATAGCTATACATATTTATATAAAAACTTTACTTTTGTACTTTGAAAACATACTATAACATTTTATAAAATATATTTATGAGTCAATTTGATGTAACCATTATTGGTTCTGGACCTGGAGGATATGTAGCAGCTATTCGTTGCGCCCAATTAGGATTTAAAACAGCAATTATTGAAAAATACGCAACGCTTGGCGGAACGTGTCTGAATGTGGGATGTATTCCATCAAAAGCATTATTGGCATCATCGCATCATTATGAAGAATTGCAACATTTCGCAGACCACGGAATTGAAGTTTCGGGTGAGGTAAAAGTCAATTTAGAAAAAATGATTGCCAGAAAACAAGCGGTTGTAGACCAAACTTCTGGTGGTGTAAAATATTTAATGGATAAAAATAAAGTTACAGTTTTTGAAGGATTAGGTTCTTTTGAAAGCGCTACTTCTGTTAAGGTAACTAAAGCAGACGGAACTTCAGAAATCATCGAATCTAAAAATATCATTGTTGCTACAGGTTCTAAACCTTCAAACTTACCTTTCATCAAATTAGATAAAGACAGAATCATTACTTCAACGGAAGCTTTAAAATTAAAAGAAGTGCCTAAACATTTAGTAATTATTGGTGGAGGTGTTATCGGTATCGAATTAGGACAAGTATATTTACGATTAGGTGCGCAAGTTTCTGTAGTAGAATTTATGGATAGAATTATTCCAGGAATGGACGCTTCTTTATCTAAAGAATTAACAAAAGTCTTGAAAAAACAAGGTATGAAATTTTATACCTCACATAAAGTACAATCTGTAGATAGAGCAGGGGATGTAGTTACCGTAAAAGCTGAAAATGCAAAAGGAGAAATCATTACTTTAGAAGGTGATTATTCTTTAGTATCAGTTGGTCGTCGTCCTTACACGGATGGTTTAAATGCAGAAAAAGCAGGAGTAAAAGTTACAGATAGAGGGCAAATTGAAGTGAACAATCATTTACAAACATCGGCATCTAATATTTATGCAATTGGCGATGTAGTACGTGGTGCGATGTTAGCGCACAAAGCGGAAGAAGAAGGTGTTATGGTTGCTGAAATTTTAGCAGGACAAAAACCACATATCGATTATAATTTAATTCCTGGCGTTGTATATACATGGCCAGAAGTTGCGGCTGTAGGTAAAACAGAAGAGCAATTAAAAGCAGAAGGCATTGATTTTAAAGCAGGAAGTTTTCCATTTAAAGCATTAGGAAGAGCCAGAGCTGGTGGTGATACAGACGGATTTGTAAAAATCTTAGCCGATGCCAAAACAGATGAGGTGTTAGGGGTTCATATGATTGGTGCTCGTTGTGCCGATTTAATTGCAGAAGCCGTTACCGCAATGGAATTTAGAGCATCTGCAGAAGATATCTCAAGAATGTCACACGCACACCCAACGTTTGCAGAAGCCATTAAAGAAGCCGCTTTAGCAGCAACAGCAAATAGAGCGTTACACGTATAAATTTATATTCCAAAAATTTAAATTTCAAATACAAAAAATCCCAAATTCTTACGAGTTTGGGATTTTTTTTACTTTATAATTTAGCTAATTCTTTTTCTTTTTGATAGCCAAATAATTTATCTTTTTTAATGATTTCTGCGGTACCATCTGGTAGCATATCTTCCCAGCCAGATTCGCCTTTAGCAATCATTTTTAATATTTTTCTGGAGAAAATATCTAATGTTTTGGCATCGTAAGTTTCAATATCCGTAACTTTTCCGTTGTATTTAAAGAACTTGTATAATTCTTTCATTCTCGGATGCACTTTTAAGTTTTCTGATGTAATTATTTCACCCGTTTCTGGGTCTTTCATCGGATATAAATATACTTTTAAATCTCTGTAAAATAATTTTCCAAAGGCTTCTAAAATTCCACCCGACATATGACGGTAGTATTTCTCATCAAAAATTTCTACCAAATTACTAACACCCATCGCTAAAGCAGTACGTGATTTTGTAAAAGAGGAGAAATATTCTAAAACTTTATAATATTCTTGAAAGTTAGAAATCATTACGGTTTGACCTAAAGCACATAAAAGTTCTGCTCTGTCTAAGAAATCTCTTTCGTCAATTTCACCTTCTGCTTTTAAGTTGGAAAGCGTGATTTCGAAAACCACAAACGTATTTTCTTTACTTACTTTATTTTCTTGTATAAACATCTCGTAAGATTGCTTATACATATCCATATTTACTTTAGTTACAGGTCGGAAACTACCACGTAACGCTAAAATATTCTTTTTATATAAAACCGCTGCAGGTAAAATGTTCTTTCCTTCCGGATTAAACATTACGGCATCTGTAAAGCCGTATTTTACCAATTGCAAACTCATTAATCTGTTGTCTACATCTGCAAAACTTGGTCCTGAGAAATTTATCGTATCAATCTCAAGTTGGTCTTTTTCTAAATGGTCGTATAAATAACGCAATAATTTTTTAGCATCATTGTGTTTGTAAAACGCGCCATAAATTAAGTTTACGCCTAAGATACCTAAGGTTTCTTGTTGCAAACGGGCATCATTTTCTTTAAAACGAATGTGAATTAAAATTTCATTATACGCTTGGTCAGGTTCTACTTGGAATTTAATTCCTACCCAGCCGTGTCCTTTAAATTGTTTTGCAAAATCAATAGTCGCTACGGTATTCGCATAACTAAAAAACATTTTATTTGGATGCTTGTCTCTTTTTAAACGATCTTCAATAAGTTTCGTTTCGTGCGTAAGCATTTTTCTTAATCTGCTTTCCGTAACATATCTGCCATCTTCTTCAATTCCGTAAATGGCATCACTAAAATCTTTATCGTAGGCAGACATCGCTTTCGCAATCGTACCAGAAGAAGCTCCAGCTCTGAAAAAATGCCTCACCGTTTCTTGTCCGGCACCAATTTCGGCAAAGGTTCCGTAAATATTTTCGTTTAAATTAATACGGAGTGCTTTGTCCTTTGTAGAAGGGATTTGTTCAATAGCTTTGTCTCCTCTTAATGTGATTTCAGTCGTCATTTATTCAAATGTGTTTTTGGCCAAATTAAAATACATTGCAAAGTTAATAAATTATAGGTTTTAACAAGAGTATTTTGTTATTTTTGTAAAAAAGAAATTACAACCATTACAATAAAGTAGCACTTTTCTACTAAAAGTAGCGGGTAACTTTTTTAGCGTGTCAATCACATACATATGAAATTATACTTCTTAGGAACGGGTACATCTCAAGGCATTCCAGTAATTGGAAGTACGCATTTTGTGTGTTTAAGTGATGATGCAAAAGACAAGCGATTGCGCGTTTCTGTTTGGATACACGATGAAGATTTTTCAGTAGTTATTGATTGCGGTCCCGATTTTCGTCAGCAAATGCTTACCAGTGGCTGTTCGCGTATTGATGGGTTGCTTTTCACACACGAACACGCAGACCATACAGCTGGTTTGGATGATATTCGTCCGTTTTATTTTAATCAAGGTGACATTCCGGTTTACGGACATTCGCGGGTGTTGCAAAATTTAGCCAAACGATTTGATTATATTTTTGAAAAAGAAAACAAATATCCAGGCGCGCCTTCTGTTTTGCCAATTGAAGTTGTAAATAATCAGAATATTACGATTAAAAATCAGACCGTAATTCCAATTAATGCGATGCACGGAAATTTACAGGTTTTTGGATACCGAATCAAAGATGTGGTATATTTAACAGATGTAAAAACCATTGCAGATTCAGAATTAGAAAAACTTAAAAATGTAGAGGTGTTAGTTATCAATGCGTTACGTTTTGAACCACATACTACGCATTTTAATATGGAAGAAGCTATAAATTTTATAAATTTGGTGCAACCTAAAAAAGCCTATTTAACACATATTAGTCATATTTTAGGATTGCACGAAGAAGTACAAAAACAATTGCCAGAAAACGTTTTTTTAGCCTACGATAATTTAGAAATAGAAATTAAATAAATAGTAAAATGAAAAGGAGTTTATTACTTTACGGAATCGTATTTTCAGTATTAATTAATATTTTTCAATTTGTAAATTCTTCAAATATCTTGAAAAGAAGCGAAGAAGTGTCTACAATTAGTAAAAAGGAATTAAAAAAAGCACAAGATACCATTGCGAAATTACGCGACAATGATACATTTTCCTTAGACACTAATGAAAATGCGCAAGAGTATTATTTTGAATACGATGTAAAAGCATTACAAACGAAAGTGAAAGAAGATTTAACTGCTTTTAATGCGGATAAAAAAGGAAATAAATATGTTTCTTACGATCAAATTGGCGACAATCCATTTTTGATTAATAACATAAAAATTTTAAACCATAGATGGATTATTGCTAACTTTTCTGATGGCAAAGTTTGGGGCGAAGTGTTGATAAAATACTTTCATAATGCTGATAAACCTACCGAATTTGAAACCGTAGAAACATTAATTTATCAAGAAACGCTAAATTAAAAATGAAAAAACTTGTATATATATTACTGCTGACATCGTTATTTTCTTGCGATTATATTTTAAAGAATCCGCCAAAAGATACCACGGAAATGGATTCTATTGTGAAAAATCAGGTAAATGATGACAAAAACGAAAACGGGTGCGATTTAAAAGCAGGGTACAAATGGTCGAATATGACTAAAAAATGCGTACGTGTTTTTGAAGAGGGCTATCGTTTAACTTCTATAGAAAGAGATTCGCTTGCCAAAAGAAAAAACGCCTTCTTTTTTGTGGATGAAGACAGCTTAATTGCGGAAGTTTTCTTACCAGATTCAAAAGAATCGATTGTATTTACTAGAGAAAATGAAGACCAAAACTTCAAATTTAAAGATTTCGAATTCCGAACCAACAAAGGTTTTTATTTGTACTACAAACAAACACTTATGTTTCAACCTGCCATTCCTGTAGATACTAAAATTTTAGGGAAAGACGAGGAGCATTAGTTTTTTGGGTATAAGGTTTAGGGTTTAGGGTAAAAGGTGCCTTCTACAGAATAATTATTTTATTCGTTTTGTCATACTGAACTTGTTTCAGTATCTACATTTATTTAAAGTCAAAAGGTTTTGATTAGCTTGTATTTACTACAAAATTCTTAATCTTACCAAGCTTGTTAGCAGTATTTTTTATTTTTCCCACTTTTCGGAAAGAGTATCAATTTTAATCAATTTTATTTTTTTGTCTTTAATTGTATAGCGAAACAATGGTGGAAACTCTTCAGGACCATTTTTATCAAAGAAATATAACTTTTCAAGTTCTTTATTTCTAATTTTATTGAACACCATTTCGCTACTTAAGTTTTCTTCGTCACCAATAATTGTTGGCTTTAATATTTTATCAGAATATATACCCAAAAAATTAAATTCTCTTTCAGTTCCAGATGATGATCTCAAAACATAAAATAATGTATCATTCTCTTTTTTGTAAAACACAACAGAATAAAAATAAGTTCTTTTTTTAGTGTGTTTTGTAGTTGGAATTGGATATGCTTTTTGATATTCAATGACAGCATTTCTAAAATTTTCATTTAGGTCTTTACCTTGATTAGAACTTATTAAAGTAAAGCTAAGCAATAAGATTATTAAAAATTTCATTTTAACTATTTTTTTATTTGTTTAATTGGTCGCAACATTACTGCTAACGTTCCGGTGCTTGGCGAGGTTGCGAACTTCGGAACTGATTATTTTCTATCAATGATAAAATTGCTTGTGAAATATAAACGTGTATTTACTACAAAATTTGCAATCTCGTCAGACGGCTGTTAATAGCTGTTTTTTTTATTTAAGTATTTTTCACGTAAATCTTTTCCGTCTTGCATGTACTCAACATTAGGATTTTCTATCACGTATTCTTTTTTCGCTTTTTCTGTTAATGAGTCAATAAAGTTATTCCCAAATTTTCTTTGAATTTCTTTGTGCATTTCATCTTGATAACAATATGGTTGAAAACCTCCCATTCTTATACAACTAAAATTAAATTCTTTTGTCTCAATATCATATTTTTTAAGTAAAGCTGACATTTTATGGAATTCCAAATAATTTGGTCGGAAGTAAAATAATTTTCCGTTTTTTATGTCTTGTTGCGCTCTTTTCTTTTGATTTGTACAAAATGTATCAATTACAGTAACATTTAACTTTTTGTTTTTTAGCCACATTTTAGAATATTCTTCAACATTGTAAACTATTAGTTTTCCATTTTCATCATACTTTTTCAATTCTAATTTCTTTTTTGTATTTTCTTTATAGTTACAAGAAATTAAGGTTAAAGTTGCGAAAAATATAATTAACTTTTGATTCATTGTGTTTTTTTTTGATTTCGATTGAAAATAACTATTAAGGTTCATGCGCTAGACGAGTTTGCGAACTTTAGAACTTATTATTTTCTGTTAAAGTTAAAATTTCTTCTCATCCACATCCTTTAAAAACTGAATTACACCTGTAAAATACGTTTCTTGGTCGTCGTATTGTGATAAGTGACTGCCGTTTTTACAAAATAAAAAGCGTCCGTTTTGTACTTGTGTCGCCATCCATTTCATATGTTCAGGATCCATAGTGTCGTATTTTGCGCCTATGGTTAAGGTAGGAACGGTCAACTCTTTTAATCGTTTGGAAACATCCCAGTTTTTTATGTAGGCGTCACCTGTAATACCAAATTCGCTATAGCCTTGCATAGAAATATATACCTCAGAATTAATGTGTTTAAAACTTCTGGTAATGGATTCAGGCCATTCTTTTTGTGGTTTTCTTAATATATGTTGGGTATAATAATGTTCAAAAAGCAATTCCGTATAACGTGGATTGGCAAAATCATTATTTTTTTCCAACTGCATAATTTCGTTATACACGTCTTTGTTCAATTGCGGACCCAATACTTCCTTAGTATATTTATTATACAACGGAATACTTGAAACCATATTAGAAATAATCAATCCTTTTAAATTTTTCTGATATTTCAAGGCATAATCCATCGCTAAAATGCCACCCCAAGATTGTCCTAAAATGTAAAAATTATCTTTGTTTAAACCAAGTGCTATGCGTACTTGTTCCACTTCTTCTACAAAGCGTTCATTCGTCCAAAGCGATTTGTCTTTCGGCTGGTCGGAATAATACGAACCCAATTGGTCGTAATAAATAAATTCAATGCCTTCTTTTGGAAAATAGCCTTCGAAAGATTCGTATAATTCGTGCGTTAAACCAGGTCCGCCGTGTAAAAGCAATACTTTTATTTTTGGGTTGTTCCCAAATCGTTTTGTCCAAACCTTAAAAGTGCCTTTAGGTGTTTTTATCGGAATCATTTTAATACCACCCGTGTATTGGTCTGCTTTTGATTCAAAGGTGTGGTAGCTTTGTAACGAAAAATCTTCGCTCTTTTTACAAGAAAAAAAAGCGAAGACTAACGATATGAAGAATATTTTTTTCATATATGTAAAATTTATTTTTTAGAGGTCATATATGGTATCGCCTTTTTATTTATTGGTGTTTGCTTACGCAAAGTTGTTGTTAATGGCGATTTCATATTAAGAGTTGTAAATTTTATCGTAAAGGGTTTGGTATTTCTCTTTGATTATTTTACGTTTTAATTTCATGGTTGGTGTTAAATGTCCTGCATCAATTGACCATACATCTGGCGTTAATTCAAAACGTTTTACTTGTTCCCAATTACCAAATTTTTTATTGGCTTCATCAATATCTTCTTGAATACGTGCAATAACTTTTGGATTGTTGCAAAGGTCTTCATTAGAATTTCCTAAATCAATACTATGTCTGTTTGCCCATTCTTTTACAAAATCAAATGCCGGTTGAATGAAAGCAGCAGGCATTTTTTCGCCATCGCCAATAACCATAATTTGCTCAATAAAACGAGATTGTTTGAATGAATTTTCTAATACTTGTGGTGCAACATATTTACCACCAGACGTTTTAAACATTTCTTTTTTACGATCTGTGATTTTTAAGAAGCCATCGGCATCAATCTCACCAATATCACCCGTATGGAAATAATCGTTTTTAATTACTTCTGCGGTTTGTGCTTCATCTTTGTAATACCCAATCATTACGTTTGGTCCTTTACAAAGAATTTCGCCATCTTCAGCAATTTTAACTTCAACGTTTTCAATTACTCTACCGACAGTTCCAATTCTGAATCCGCCATTTCGCATATCGTTAACCGTAATTACTGGAGACGTTTCAGTTAATCCATATCCTTCCATAACCGGAATTCCAGCCGCTGTAAATACTTTGGTTAAACGCGTTTGAAGTGCCGCACTTCCAGAAACTAAAAGTTCCAATTCGCCACCCAAACCTTCTTGCCATTTGGAGAAAATTAATTTTCTGGCAATACCCAGTTTGAAATTATAAAAGGCACCATTTTCATTATATGGTTTAAATGCCATTCCTAAATCCAATGCCCAAAAGAATAATTTCTTTTTAATTCCTGTTAAATCCGCACCTTTTGCGTAAATTTTATCGTATACTTTTTCTAAAAGTCTTGGTACAACTGACATTACATGCGGATGTACTTCTTTTAAATTGTCAGATATTTTTTCAATACTTTCAGCAAAATAAATAGATATTCCACCATATTGATACAAATACGTTAACATTCTTTCGAAAATATGACAAATCGGTAAGAAACTCAACGCACGTGTACTTCCTTTTCGTAATGGCATTCTTTTGTCTGAATTTAATACATCAGAAACAATATTATCGTGAGATAGCATTACGCCTTTTGGTCGACCTGTAGTTCCTGAAGTATAAATTATAGTTGCTAAATCGGAAGGCAAAACGGCATCTTTACGAGCTTCTACGTCATTTTGGTTTGCGGTATCGTTACCAGTTTCTAACAAATCGCGCCATTTTTTGCAACCAGAAATTTCGTTAAACGAATAAATATCTTGTAATAATGGAATTTTTGCATGCACAGCTTTTAATTTATCATACACTTCTTGGTCGGATACAAAACAGTATTTTGCTTCGGAATGATTTAAAATATATTCGTAATCTTCAGAAGAAATTGTTGGATAAATAGGTACGTTTTGCGCACCAGTTTGCAAAATTCCAATATCTGAAATGTGCCATTCTGTTCTATTGTTTGAAGAAATGATAGCAATTTTATCATTTTTTTCAACACCTAAATGTAATAAGGCTCTTGATAAAGCATTGGCTTTATTGATGTATTCTTGTGTAGAAGTTTTAATCCAATCAGAACCATTTTTAGTTACCAATGCATCTGGTAAGTTGTAATTTTCTAATTGAAAATAAGGAAAATCAAAAAGTCGTGTTACATTTTTCATATAAAAAGTTTTTTTAAACTGCAATTTATAAAAAAATAGAACTTTATAAAAATATTTCACCGAAAAACTTTGAATATTGTTAATTTTGCATCAATTAAATATTAATTAAATGAAATCATTTTTCAGATTAAACGAATACAGCGTGTTGTTTTACCGAATAGGTTTGGCGTATTTGTTTTATTTTATAGCACGAATTTTATTCTACACGTATAATTACGATATTTTGGATGTAAATTCAGTAACTGAGTTTTTACAGATTTCGTATCACGGATTAGTTTTTGATACCACGGCCATTTTATATGTAAATGGGCTATTTATTTTACTGTCTACTTTACCATTTTTTATAAATACAAAACCGAAGTATCAAAAAGGATTATTTTATTTGTATTTCATTTCAAATTTATTTTTTTACGCCTTTAATTTTGTCGATTTAATTTATTACAAATACAATTTTTCTCGATTAACACTTGCCGCTTGGGATTTGGTAAAAAATGAAGAATCAAAAGGCGGTATGTTATTTCGATTTTTAATTACCTATTGGCACGTGTTTTTGTTGTTTATTGTGGTAGCTATTTTGTGGGTATTTTTGTATCAAAAAGTAAAAGTGAAACACAATTTAGTAGAAAATGCTAAGTTAAAATATGTTGCAAAATCTATTTTTGGGGTATTAGTAATTGCCACTTTATGTATTGGTGGGATTCGAGGTGATTTTAAGAAAAGTACTCGACCAATTAATTTAGTAGACGCCAACAGATTTGTAAAAAAATCACAACAAGCCGATTTGGTTTTAAATTCTACTTTTTCGTTTTTAAGAACGTTAGGTGTTCAGACTTTTAAAAAAACCGATTTTAACATACCAGAAGAAGTTGTCAATGCAAATTTTCAACCCATTAAGTTGTACGATTCTAATACTCCAACTTCACCAAATATTGTATTAATTATCACCGAAAGTATGGGTAGAGAATATATCGGTGCGTTTAATAAAAATACAAATATTAAAGATTATGTGAGTTATACGCCTTTTATTGATTCCTTGGCATCCGAGAGTTTAATTTTTACCAATGCGTATGCCAACGGGTATAAATCCATACACGGTATGTCATCTATATTAGCTGGTGTTCCTTCTTTTAAAGATGCCTTTACATCTTCTCCGTATGCCAAACAAAAAATTGGCTCTATGGTTTCTTGTTTAAAAAGTAAAGGGTATGATACTTCATTTTTTCACGGTGCACCAAACGGCTCTATGGGATTTTTAGGTTTTGGAAATATTTTAGGATTTGATCATTATTATGGTATGACAGAATACGGAAATGATGCCGATTTTGATGGTTCGTGGGGAATCTGGGACGTGCCTTTTATGCAATTTATGAATAAAACAATTAGCAAAAAGAAAGCACCATTTTTTAGTACCATTTTTACGGTAACTTCACACGAACCTTATGTGGTACCAAATGAGTTTAAAAATAAACTTCCAAAAGGAACCAACCCAATACATCAGCCTGTAGGGTATACAGATTATGCTTTTAAAAAGTTTTTTGAAGCCGCTAAAAAAGAACCGTGGTTTGAAAATACTATATTTATTATTACCGCTGATCATTGTAATTTGGTTAATTATAATGAAGAATATTATCATAAAATTATGAATAGATTGGCTGTTCCGATTCTTTTTTATTCACCAAAATATAAGTTAAAAGGGGTAAACGATGAGTTGGCTCAACATATTGATATTTTTCCAACAGTTATGGATATTATTGGATATAATAAACCATTTAGAAGTTGGGGTAGAAGTTTAATGGATAAAAAACAAGGAATTCAACCTTTTGTAATTAATTATAATACAGGAATGTATAACTTTGCTAAAGGAAATTATGTTTGTGCTTTTGACGGAAAAGTTGCCGTAGGTTTTTACAGTAAAGAGGATAAAGAACAATTGCACAATTTAATTGGAAAAAGAAACAAAGAAATGAATGATATGGAGACGGCCTGTAAAGGGTTTCTTCAAGATTATTTTAATAGAATTATAGATAAAAAGTTGAGTAATTAAATCAAAAGTCGGAAGTCGAAGGTCGAAAGTCAAAAGTAATTTTAGAGTAGTAAAATGAAAAAGAAAATATTAGTTTCAGTTATAGTAATTGCTGCACTTTTTTGGGCAAAGAGTTATTTTTATGATTATAAAATAAACCATAATTTAAAAGTAATTTCTGAAGGTAAAGTATACAAGAGTGGCGTGATTCCACCTGAAGATATTGCCGATTTTGTAAAAGAGCACAAAATTAAAAGCATCATCGATTTACGTTTTCCAGGAACGGGTGACGATGTAAATAATCCAGAAATTCCAGTTGAACTTATTGCAGAAAAAGAAGCAGCTGCTAAAATTAAAGGATTGAATTATTTCAATATAGGTTCAGATCAAGTGCCAAAGCCAGAAAATTTAGAAGCTTTTTTTAAAGTGATGGACAACAAAGCAAATTATCCAGTATTAATTCATTGTTTTCACGGTGTTGGTCGTGCCGAAATGTATTCTGCCATTTATCGTATAGAATATGAAAACTGGGACAGAGATGAAGCGAGAACAGAAACCCGTTTTCTAACCAAGTTTAGTTCTTTCGATTTAGGAAAACCAAAAGGTGATTTTTTGCATAGTTATGTGAAAAGGGGAGACAGAAAATAGAATATAGAAAATAGAATATAGAAATAGAATCTGAAACAAGTTCAGATTGACAAACTTTTAATTAAATCTGTGCGAATCTGTTACATCCGTTCAATCTGTGTACCTATCTAAATAATCCCAAAGCCCAAAACAATCGCAAATACAATAATCATAAGTGCCACAATTTTCTGAATGGTTGTTATGGTTATTTTTTTTACCAATTTGTTTCCAAAATACACACCTATAAACGCAGCAAGTGTTGCAACAATAAGTAAATTCAAATTCAAACTATCTTTTACTTTTGAAATGTTGGTAAAATACACCGACATTCTACTTATGTCTATCATACAAGCGATAAGTACACCTGTCGCAATAAATGCTTCTTTAGATAAGCCAACTTTCGTTAAAAACGCACTTCGTAATGCGCCTTGATGTCCAGATAGCCCACCAAAAAAGCCACTTAATATACCACCTATAGGCAAATACTTTTCTTGAAATTGTAGGTTTTTTAATTTTGGAAGTAATTCAAATAAAGCGAAGAAAATTAGTAAAACAGCCACAATAACTTTCATCAATGTAATTTGAAACACGTATTGTTGTATGGTGTATTCGCCTAAAATATTGGCATTGGTAATTTTATCTAACAAAAAAGCCCCAAGTAATGCAAAAATCAAAGCAGGAATTCCAAATTGTATTGCAATTTTCCAATTAATATGTTTTTTAACCAAAACGAATTTAAATGCATTGTTCAAAAAATGTACAATCGCTGTTAAAGCAATCGCCACATCAACAGGAAAAAATAATGCAAAAGCGGGTAATAACAACGTTCCCAATCCAAAACCAGAGAAAAAGGTTAGGACAGAAGCAAGTAATGCTACAATAGGAATTAGGATATATTCCATATAAGTCAAAAGTCATAACGTCTTAAAGTCACAAACTTTTCGACTTTATGACTTTAAAACTTTTTGACTATTATATTCCATTAATAATTCCGAAAAAATCGTTGGCATTTAATGCAGCGCCTCCAATTAATCCGCCATCAACATCTGGTTTAGAAAATATTTCTTTGGCGTTGTCTGGTTTTACACTACCACCGTAAAGGATGGAAACATTTTCTGAAATTTCTCTCCCGAAAACTTTGTCCACTAAATTTCTAATAAATAAATGCATTTCTTGTGCTTGTTCTGGAGAGGCCGTTTCGCCAGTTCCAATTGCCCAAACAGGTTCGTAAGCCAATACAATATTTTTCCAGTTTTCTTTTGAAATATGAAACAAACCATCACGTAATTGGTATTCCACAACGTTAAAATGATTGTCGCTTTGTCTGTCTTTTAATTCTTCGCCAAAGCAAAAAATAACGGTCATATCGTGTGCTATTGCAGTATCTACTTTATTAGCTAATAAGGCATCATTTTCGTGAAAATAAGCTCTTCTTTCACTGTGACCTAAAATTACAGTGTTTACGCCAACACTGGTTAACATTGAAGCGGAAACTTCACCTGTAAACGCACCACCTTCTGCTTGATGCATATTTTGCGCTGCAATTTTAATATCTGAACCTGCTACTAATTCAATAGCTTTTGCTAAATAAGGAAAAGGAGTAGCTAAAATAACTTCCGCTGAATTATTTGGCTTATTGTTTTTAATTTCATTGATTAATTCAATGGCTTGCGGTAAGGTTTTGTTCATTTTCCAGTTACCGGCTACGATGTTTTTTTTCATTTTTTAATTTAGTTACAACATTTTTTTTGAACACAGATTGAAGAAATTATTAAAATTATTAAAATTTCTCAAATCTGTGTTTAAATAATAAAAAATGTTTTTTTTGTTTATGATATTTTATTTAGATGCTTCTATACTTTCAATGATTTTATCGAAGTCTTTTTCGATGGCGCGGAATAAAACAATTTTTCCTTCTTTGTTAATTACAATAAAACGAGGAATCCAATCCAATTTTATTGAAGATCCAAATTCGCCTTTCATTCCATCTGGAATTAGATAATTTTCGCCCGTAACCTCGTGCTTTTCAATGCCGCTTTTCCAAGCATCAAAGCTTTTATCACAAGATAAATTTACATAAGCCACTTCTGGATATTTGGCTTTTAAATCCTTAACCTGAGGCATATTTTTAACACAATCACCACACCACGAAGCCCAAACTTCAATAACCACGGTTTTACCTTGATTTTGTTTTAAAATTTCTTCAAAAGTAATGCCTTGATTTTCAGAGTTGATTAATTTTGCAGTTAAACTTTCTTTTGAAAATTCAGTTTGTGCTTGGCAAGATGTTAACCCAAGTCCTAATGCTAATGTAGCTAAGATTTTTTTCATAATATTGATTTTAGTTGTTTCGCAAAGATTCGCAAAGTTAAAGCAAAGATTCGCAAAAATATTTTGTGTTTCTCTGTGTAATTTTGTGTATCTCTGCGTTATTATTTTTTGTATATAACTTTCTCTAATGCTTTACTGTTAAATGCTTTTTCGGAAATACCATCAAAAAATTTAATTACGTTTCCGTTGTGTAAATATACTACACCAGGCGTGTCTTTTCCTGTGCCTAATTTAGTCCAAAACTGAACAACATCAATCACTTTATATGGAAATTGTTTTCCAGCATATTTAAAGAAATCTGGAATTTTTTCCGGTTCTTCATCCATAAATACAATTTGCACCGCTGGGAAATCTTTATGCTTTTTTTGTAAAGCATTTATGTCTTTTGCCGCATCTCTACAATGTTCGCAACCTGGAACGAAAAAACACAATATTTTTTGACCTTTATCAATATCTGCATATAAGTCGGAATACCCCGAAACGGCTTGTTTTGGACCTACTTCTTTTTTGATTTCTTCAACCGGTTTATCTGTTTTTATTAAGTTTTTTTCAATTGAATCTATATGTTTTTCAGCTGCTTCATTAGTTAATATTGTAGCACCTTTGTCTAAATCAATTGATGAAGTATCAATTTCAGTATTGATATTGTCATTGCCATTTGAAATTGAAACTGTACTCGCTTTCATTGGTGCCAACATAAACAAACCTAAAATACAAGCTAAAGTGATGCTGATTAACATCCAAATATTCGATTTTTTATCGTTTTCTGAAATTTTCCATAACCAAATTAACAAACCAACAGCGATAATGTTTTTAATAATGGCTTCAATAGGAGTCATTGGAATTAATTCGCCAAAACAACCACAATTTCCTGAATTTCCGCCACTTAAAAAAGTAACATAACTCAAATGAATGATAAAAACACTCAACAAACCAACCGTTGCAGGAATGGTAATGCGTTTTAAGAAATGATTGCTTAGCATTAAAAAGCCAAGAGCAAATTCAATTCCAATTAATATTCTTGAAAAATAAGGTGCAAGTGATTCTGAAAAACCTAAAGTTAAAAGTTGTTTGACTTCAAAAGTAGAAATAGCAAAATAGGGAGAAAAATCTATAAATGGAAAATCAGAAATCCATCCTTTAGATATTTTCGCAATTGCTGAAACTATAAAAAGTAAAGCAATAACTATTCTTAGCGTCCAAGATATATTTTTTTTGTTCATTTTTTTATTTGTTTCACAGAGTTACACAAAGATTACACAGAGCTTCACTGAGTTTTTTAATTTATCAAATATAAGTTAGTAAATTGATACCTGTTGTTAATGAAATGTTATTGTATTTACTGAGATTTTTAAATGTAATTTTTTGCGTGTCTTTGCGATTAACATTGCGAATCTCTGTGAAACAATTACTCTCCAAATTTCATTAAAATTAAAGCAAAAACCGAATAGTTTATCATATCTTGATAATTGGCATCAATACCTTCAGAAACCAATGTTTTTCCTTGGTTGTCTTCAATTTGTTTCACGCGTAATAACTTTTGAATAATTAAATCCGTTAGTGAACTCACACGCATATCGCGCCAAGCTTCCCCATAATCGTGATTTTTATCTTCCATAAGTTCTTTCGTGATTTCAATTTTATGATTGAATAATTTTATCGCTTCATCTGCAGATAAATCAGGTTGAGAAGCAATTCCTTTATCCATTTGAATTAAAGCCATCACGCAATAATTGATAATACCAATAAATTCTGACGTTTCATCTTCATCTACTTTTCTTACGTCATTTTCTTGTAAACTTCTAATACGTTGCGCTTTAATAAATATTTGATCCGTTAATGAAGGCAAACGTAAAACACGCCAAGCCGTGCCATAATCGTGCGCTTTTTTTGTAAATAATTCTCTGCAAACAGCTATAACTTTGTCGTATTCTTGTGAGGTATTGCTCATTATTATTTTATATTTGTATCAAACTTCAAATATAAGTAAAAAATACGATGTCAACAATAAACTGTAAAGGAACACTCATCAACTTATCAACACCTAAAGTAATGGGGATTGTTAATGTAACGCCAGATTCATTTTTTGATGGTGGAAAACTTACCGATGCTGATTCTGTTGTATTTCAGGTAGAAAAGATGCTTGAAGAAGGTGCTACATTTATTGATTTAGGTGGTTATTCCAGTAAGCCTGGAGCTGAATTTGTTTCCGAAACAGAAGAATTGAATCGAGTAATACCTGTTGTCAAGTTATTAGTTGAAAAATTCCCGGATATTTTACTTTCTATTGATACTTTTAGAAGCGAAGTAGCCAAACAAGCCATCGAAAATGGTGCAGCATTGATTAATGATATTTCTGCCGGTTTGTTAGATGAAAATATGTTAGAAACAGCCGCTAAATTGCAAGTTCCGTATATTATGATGCATATGAAAGGCACACCCAAAACAATGCAAAGTTTAGCCAATTATGAGGATTTACTAAAAGAAATGAATTTTTACTTTTCTGAACGAATTGCGAAAGCGAGACGTTTTGGTTTAAACGACATCATCATTGATCCTGGCTTTGGATTTGCGAAAACTTTAGAACAAAATTACGAATTGCTACAGAATTTAGAACTGCTACAATTTCACGATTTACCTATTTTAGCTGGCATTTCAAGAAAATCAATGATTTATAAAGCATTAGAAACTTCGCCTGATGAGGCTTTAAACGGAACAACTTTTTTACACGCGTTTTGTTTACAAAAAGGCGCGAATATTTTAAGAGTTCACGATGTAAAAGAGGCGGTGGAATGCGTGAAGTTAATGGGGCAATTTAAGGCATAGTTTTTTATTATTGTTGCCTTCGAGTGCCTCAGGCAACAATGATATAAAGGTAACTGAGGCAACACTGATATAAAGGTAACTGAGGCAACACGTTTATAAAGGTAGCTGAGGCAACACGGTTATAAAGGTAGCTGAGGCTCTCGAAGCTATTGATGATGATACGGTTCGTTATTCAAAATCGTAAAACCTCTATAAATCTGTTCAATCACAAATAATCGTACCATTTGATGTGAAAAAGTCATTTGAGATAAAGCGACTTTTCCTTGTGCTTTTTGATATACTTCCTCTGAAAATCCGTAAGGTCCTCCTATAACAAACACTAACGTTTTAATTCCAGAGTTCATTTTCTTTTGTAAAAAATCTGAAAAACCAATGCTATTAAATTCCTTGCCATTTTCGTCTAATAAAATTAATTGATCGGTTGGTGCTAATTTTCCTAAAATAAGTTGCCCTTCTTTTGTTTTTTGTTCAGATTCCGATAAGTTTTTTACGTTTTTTATATCCGGTATTACTTCTAAATCGAACTTAATATAAAATCCCAATCGCTTGGTATATTCTTCAATTAAAGCGTTTAGATTTTTATTATCGGTTTTGCCTATGGCAATAAGTTTGATGTTCATATCGAGAATTTTTTAAACACATAGAAACATAGATATAATGTGTATGATTAGATGTTTTACTTTATATAGTTAAATATAGCGTTATCATAATAAATTTCTAAAATAGTCATTAACAAAAGTTTTTTGTCCGTTTTTGAAAATATTTGAGCAATTAAAATTAATCAATATCCCTTTTGGTGCTTTAAGTAAATTCATATATGTGTATAATTGTGCTTCAAAAATAGAATTCATTTCGGTAACTGATTTTAATTCTACAACTAAACAATTTTCAACAAATAAATCACATCTAAAATTCACATTTAATTCTTTTTCTCTGTACAATAAAGGTACTTTTAACTCTGTTAAAAAATTTATTTTTCTATGTGATAATTCTTCTTTTAAACATTCGTGATAAACCGATTCTAATAAACCTCTACCTAATTGTTTATGAACTTCAATTGCGGAACCAATAACTTCATAAGTTAAGTCGTCTAAATATTTTTTTGTTAACATTTAATCTATGTTTCTATGTGTTTTAAATCATAAAGTTAAGAATTTTCTTTAAACAAAAAACTCCAGATTGCTCTGAAGTTTTTAAAATAGTTTACGTTTAGATACTAATTTTCCAACATAGTATGAAACACGTTCATCACATCATCGTCTTCTTCAATTTTTTCTAATAATTTTTCAACATCCGCTACTTGTTCTGGTGTTAATTCTTTAGTTACTTGCGGAATTCTATCAAATCCAGAAGATAAAATTTCTAAACCTCTTGTTTCTAATTCTTTCTGAATCGCTCCGAAACTTTCAAAAGGGGCGTACATTAAAATCCCGTCTTCTTCATCGGCGAAAATTTCTTCTACACCAAAATCAATCATTTCTAATTCTAATTCATCAATGTCTTGTCCAGCAGCAGGAATTCGAAAATTACAAGTATGGTCAAACATAAATTCAACTGAACCTTGCGTCCCCATTGTGCCATTACATTTATTAAAATAACTTCTAATATTTGCAACCGTTCTGTTGTTGTTATCAGAAGCGGTTTCAATTAAAATGGCTATTCCGTGTGGTGCATACCCTTCAAATAAAATTTCTTTATAGTTTGCGGTGTCTTTATCTGTTGCTTTTTTAATGGCGCGTTCTACGTTTTCTTTAGGCATATTTACCGCCTTAGAGTTTTGTATAATGGCTCTTAATCTTGAGTTAGCATCTGGGTTTGGACCCCCTTCTTTAACTGCCATTACAATATCTTTACCAATTCTGGTAAATGCTTTAGCCATTGCCGACCAACGCTTCATTTTTCTTCCTTTTCTGAATTCAAACGCTCTTCCCATTTCTGTACTGAGTTTATGTATTAATTTTTTGCAAAAGTATGAGTATTTTTCATTTAATGCTATTTTGATTTTATTATCTTAAATGAAATAATTTAAATTTAGAAAGAATAACCAATAGAGATTCCTAAACGAGCTTTCAATCCTTTTATATTTTCTACATCTATAGTTATTGGGGCTTTTACAGAATTTGCTTGTAATCCTCCATATAAATCAATTACAAATCCATCAGGTTTGTTTTTATTTCCTATTATCCATTGATTTCCTATAATTCCACCAAAACTAATTTGTGTAATGTTGTCTTTTGGACCGCCGTTAATTTTTTTTCTATTTGCATCTATAAATTGAGCAATAGGCGCAATGTAAAAACCTTCAAAGGTAGTGTTGTTGTCAGAAGTAAAGAATTTATATTTTAATTCAAAACCAATTGCATTAAATTGGTTTTTGTTACTATCATTATTAATAGTAAATTTTGATGTTGCAACAGTAAATTCAACACTGTTATTTTTCTCGATTTTCTCTTCATAACTTAGCTCAATTCCATTTAATAAAAAGCCAATAGGGTTTAATTTTATTGCTCTTTGCTGTGCAACTACAATTGTTGAAAAAAATATAAAAAATATGGTAAGTTTTTTCATTATGATTAAAATTAATGTCTTGCAAAAATAAAATAAGCAGGCAGCAAAAAAAAATGTTTGCCCTTTTTTTTTTTGAGTTTATAAATATTTAAATGATAAGTACGTAATTTTTTGAAATTTGTTATTTCACTTTTGGAATTTTTAAATGTTATCTTTGCGAAATGCAAAACCATTTTTTTCAACCTTTTTTAGCCGATATTTCAGGAATTCCATTGCCTGAAAAGTTTACGTTTCCGTTTTATTACAAACCACATAAATTGAGTGAAATTGCTGCTACTTCTTTGCAAGATTATTTAGTAACACAAACAAATTTTGATCATAATTTTGGATTAGATGCCTCTCAGAAAGGTTTGGTTATTGGAAAAATGTTTGGTGTTTTGGTTTGTCAAAACGAAAAAGGTGAATTAGGCTATTTATGGGCGTTTTCAGGTAAATTAGCGAATGAAAATCATCATCAGTATTTTGTTCCAACAGTTTTTGATATGTTAACCGAAAATAGTTTTTTTAGAAGAGAGGAAGAACTGCTTAATGCGTACAATCGTGAAATTGAAAATTTAGAAAAAAATGTCAATTATTTGAACACGTTAGAACATTTTAACCAAGCTAAAATTCAAGCAGAAACGGAATTACAACAACAAAAAACACGAATAAAAGAGCAGAAAATTCTTCGAGACGAAAAGCGAAATCAACTGGAAACTACATTAAGCGAATCAGATGTGCAATTGCTTAATGTTGAATTATCCGAAGCCAGTAAGCAAGAAAGTATAGTGTTGAAAAAAATGACCAAATATTGGAAATTGACTCTACAAGCTTTAGAAGAAAAAGTAACCATTTTTACTAATGAAATCCATCAGTTAAAAGAAGTTCGAAAAGCAAAATCGTCACAATTGCAACAAAAATTATTTGCGGAATATTCGTTTTTTAATCAATATAAAGAAACGAAAAGTTTAGGTGAAATTTTTAATAATAATCCGCCTGCAGGAGCAGGAGAATGTGCTGCGCCAAAGTTATTGCATTATGCATTTCAGAATGATTTAAAGCCCATTTGTATGGCCGAATTTTGGTGGGGACAATCGCCAAATTCAGAAGTACGTCAACACAAGCAATTTTACCCGTCTTGTAAAAGTAAATGCGAACCCATTTTAATGGGACATATGCTTAATGGTTTAGAAATGGAAGAAAATCCGTTTATTATGAATCACGCAGCAGGAAAAGATATTGAAATTATATATGAAGATGAGGTTATGCTTGCCATAAATAAACCTACGGAATTTTTATCCGTTCCAGGAAAAACCATTTCAGATTCGGTTTATACTCGAATTAAGGAAAAATATCCGGATGCCACAGGTCCTTTAATTGTGCATCGATTAGATATGTCTACTTCCGGAATTATGCTTATCGCGAAAAATGAAACTACAGCCGTACAATTACAAAGTCAGTTTATAAATAGAACGATAAAAAAGCGTTACGTTGCACTTTTAGATGGTTTGTTGGAAAAATCTCACGGATATATTGATTTGCCTTTGCGAGTTGATTTAGAGGATAGGCCTCGTCAATTAGTGTGTTACGAACACGGAAAATCGGCACAAACCAAATGGAAAACCATTGAAGTTAAAAATGGTAAAACGAAAGTTCATTTTTATCCGATTACGGGGCGAACGCACCAATTACGTGTACACGCTTCTCACAATTTAGGACTTCATACACCTATTGTTGGCGACGATTTATATGGTACGAAAGCCGATAGATTGCATTTGCACGCCGAATATATTCAGTTTGAACATCCGATTTCAAAGGAAGTTATGGAGATTTTGGTGGAAGCGGAGTTTTAGGTTTGTTTTTACCGCAAAGAGGCAAGGTTTATCGCAAGGTTCGCTAAGTTCTATTATTTACACCCAGTTTGTCATGCTGAAAGCATCTCTTATTGTTTCTTTTTAGTGAATAATGTTGAGACTCTTCCAGAGTTACAAACGTTGAGGTCAATTTTCTTGATTATTTTTTACAGTAAAGAACTTTGCGAGCCTTGCGCAATCTTTGCGAACTTAGCGGTTAATTATTTCCCCATTCAACCAAACACTATCAATCAAATTCGTAGCAAAACAATACGGAATTTCGTAATAACTATGTAAAGGTTTCGTAATAATCAAATTGGCTTTCTTACCTTTTGTAATACTTCCATGTGATTCGCTTAAATCCATTGCGTAGGCACCGTTAATTGTCGCTGCATTTATGGCTTCTTCTGGAGTCATTTTCATTTTGATACAAGCCGTAGCAACCACAAAATGCATATTTCCAGAAGGCGTTGTTCCTGGGTTAAAGTCAGAGGCTAATGCTAAAGGTAAACCAGCATTCAACATTTGTCGAGCTGGCGTGTACGGAATCGAGATAAAATACGAACAACTTGGTAAAGCCACAGGCATACATTCAGAATTTTTCAATACTTCAATATCTTCATCAGTTACAATTTCTAAATGGTCTACACTTAACGCGCCGTTTTCGACACAAGCTTTTATTCCGTTTATGGCTGTAAACTGATTTACGTGAATTTTAGGTTTTAAACCATATTTTTTACCTGCTTCCATAATTTGGATGGTTTCAGAAACACTAAAATAACCCGTTTCAAAAAAAGCATCAATATAATCGGCTAAATGTTCTGCTGCGATTTTGGGTAACATTTCGTTGATAATCAAATCGATATACGCTTGATGATTTTCTTTGTATTCCGTTGGAAAAGCGTGTGCTCCAAGGAAAGTTGCCTTTATAGCAATAGGATAGTTTTCTTTTAGTTTTTGAATTACGCGCAGCATTTTTAATTCGCCATCTACGGTTAATCCATAACCTGATTTAATCTCAACTGCTCCGGTACCTTGAGAAATGACTTCTTCCAAACGTTTTTTCGATTGGTTGTATATTTCGTCTTCAGATGTTTCGTTTAATTTCTTAGCCGAATTTAATATTCCGCCACCACGATTGGCTATTTCTTCGTATGACAAACCGTTAATTCTATCTACAAATTCACCACTTCTATTTCCGGCATACACAATATGCGTGTGACTGTCGCAATAACTTGGCATCACTATTTTTCCAGTAGCATCTATTACTGTTGCTTTTTTTATTTCTGGACAATTTTCCATCAAACCAAAATCAGAAATAAGATCATTTTCCAAAACTAAAAAAGCATCCTCTAAAATGGGTAAATGCGCCATTTCCGAACCTGAAACTTTTTTAATTGAAGTTTCTCTAACTTGGAGTAATTGTTTTATATTTATAATTATGGTTTGCATATTTATTTTTTTTAAAGACCTAACAGGTTTTTGAAACCTGTTAGGTCTGATTTGCTTACTTTTCTTTTAACTTATTAGAACGATTATATTACATTTCCATTCCTTTAAGTACTTCTTCATTTATTTTGTTCATCAGATATTTCTCATTATGCCAATATTCAAAATTATCAAAATCAATTAAACTAAATATAAACTCTTTACTTATTTTAGATTTTTTAGTAGTAATATATGCATTATATGATGAAAATTTATACTTTTTGAAGTCATCTATTAGGTTGTGATTTGATGGATTCAGATGAACATAAGCAATTAGTTGTATTAAATATTCTTCGGTTTCAACTTTTTTTCTTTTTAAATGCTCTTGAAACAAACTTCCAGTTCTATTATATTTTTTATTTATACTTTTTGAATATGAGTTGAATAAATTCGAAAAAGGCAAGTGTAATTTATTAATTATATTTTCTGGTAAGTTTTCAATGTCCTTAATTCTCAATACTATGTGAAAATGATTTTTTAATAAACAATATGCATATATATCACAAATAGGTAATAAATATTTTTCAACTAAACCTAAAAAATAAATATAGTTGTCCGTTTCTAAGAATATATTTTCTTTATTATTTCCTCTATTGAAAATATGATACGTTACACCAGCTTCAAATTTATCTTGATTCATTTTTATTATTTAAACCTAACAGGATTTTGAAACCTTTTAGGTTATTTAGTTATATTTGTAAAAGGTAAAAATACTTATTTAATATAAAGTGCGAAAACTATTATACAAAAAAGGACGAAAAGTTATACCAACTCTAATAGAGTATACAGGTAAACACGAAAATATTGCTCCTGAAATGCAACTATTTGTGTACAATTCTGAGGAATTGTCTGAATTTGAAGATATAAAATTATCTCAATTAGATAAACATTTGGATGCGACTAAAAACAATTGGATTAATTTGCACGGTTTGTCGGACATTACCTTAATTAAGGAAATTGGTATAAAATTTAAAATTGATGATTTTATTTTAGGTGATATTTTAAATATTCTGAAACGATCAAAAGTTGAGGAGTACAATCATACCCTATTTTTTAATATTAAATCCTTACTTCCAGATTCTAATGGTATTGATGTAGAGCAAATAAGTTTTATTTTACGTGATGGTTTCTTGTTTTCGTTCCAGGAGAAAAAAAGTGATTTTTTCCTTCATATCCGAGAAAGAATGAGACAACAAGCTGGAATTGTTAGAGATAGAAAAGTCGATTATTTATTATATCTTCTTCTTGACGCCGTTATGGAAAATTTTTATATTACCATAGAAAGCGAGGAACATAAAATTGATACGGTTATTGATTTAATCAAGACCAAACCCAATCCGAATATTTTAGAAGATATTGAACATCATAGAGATAATTTAAACTTTTTACGTCGTTCTATTGTACCACTTCGCGATTCTTTATATTCTATAAAAAGTATGAAAGATGATGATGTTTTTAATGTCATTACAGTTGAAAATTATTCGTTTTTTTCTCGTTTACATCAAAAATGCTTGGAACTTTTAGATCAGATTGATGCCGATTTAAGTTCGTTGGAAAGTGCCTCTTCGTTTTATTTTTCGTTGCAAAGTCATAAAATGAATATAGTAATGAAAACCTTAACAGTAGTTTCTGTTTTCTTTATGCCGTTGACGTTTGTTGTAGGTGTGTATGGAATGAATTTTGATAATATGCCCGAATTACATTGGAAATATGGTTATTTTTATGTGGTAACGGGTATGTTTTTATTGTTTGTATCTATGATAATTTATTTCAAAAGAAAAAATTGGTTTTAAATAAATTCACCTAAAATGTTTCTGTTTTATTACGAAACATTTTTTTATTCATATTATTATCGTAATATTGCAATATATAAATATGAAACAATGGGAATTACAAAATCTGAATCCTTTACAACAGAACAAAACGAAATTGCTAATTTGTTAAAGGCTATGGCAAACCCAGCCAGAGTAGCTATTATTCAGTATTTACTAAAAGTAGATACCTGTATTTGTGGCGATATTGTTAATGAACTCCCATTGGCACAACCTACCATTTCTCAGCATTTGAAAGAATTGAAAAATGCCAATATCATTAAAGGTACCATTGAAGGAAAATCAATTTGTTATTGTTTGAATAAAGACGTATTTGAATCTATTGGACGTTATTTTATGGGAATGTACATTAAGTTAGATGCCAAATGTTGTTAAATTAAATTGCGAAAAATATGTTTGAAAATCTATCAAAATCTATTGAAATTAGTAAAAACATTTCCGTTTCAGAAGAGCGAAAAGCAGTATTGAAACCCTTAGCGGATTACATTCAAAATAAAGTCAATCTTCAAGAAGATATTCGTTTGAATTTTATTTGCACACACAATTCTCGAAGAAGTCATTTGTCGCAAATTTGGGCACAAACTATGGCGTTTCATTTCAATATAAAAAATGTATTTTGCTATTCTGGTGGAACAGAAGCTACAGCTATGTTTCCAAAAGTAGCTGAAACCTTAATAAATCAAGGATTTCAAATTCAGCAAGTAAGCCAAGAACAAAATCCGGTGTATGCTGTAAAATTCGATGAAAATCAATACCCTATTATTTGTTTTTCAAAAACGTATTTCGATGAATTTAATCCGAAAACCAATTTCTCAGCTATTATGACTTGCAGCAATGCCGATGAAGGTTGTCCAATGGTTTTTGGTGCAGAGGCCAGATTTCCAATTAAATACGACGACCCAAAAGCTTTCGATGGCACCGAATTAATGAACGAAAAATATGCAGAACGTAGCTTGCAAATTGCTTCGGAAATGTATTTTGTGTTTTCTCAAATAAACTAAATCAAAATGAAAAAAAGATTAGGATTTTTAGACCGATTTTTAACACTTTGGATATTTTTAGCGATGCTTCTTGGCGTTTCTATTGGTTATTTTATACCAAATTCAGCTGATTTTATCAACTCGTTTTCTTCGGGAACTACGAATATTCCTTTGGCTATTGGATTAATTTTAATGATGTACCCGCCATTAACCAAAATTGATTTTTCGAAAGTGCCACAAATGTTTGAAAAACCAAAATTACTAACCGCCTCGTTTCTTATTACTTGGATAGTAGGTCCGTTTTTAATGTTTTTGTTGGCAACTTTTTTCTTAAAAGATTACCCAGAATATATGACGGGTTTAATTATTATTGGTTTAGCACCCTGTATCGCTATGGTAATCGTATGGAATGAATTAGCCGAGGGCAATCGTGAATTAACCGCTGGTTTAATTGGTATTAATAGTTTGCTGCAAGTGTTTTTCTTTAGTTTGTATGCCTATTTTTATCTTGAGATTATGTTGCCGTTGTTTGGTATTAAAGGTTTGCAATTAAATATAACCATTGTAGAAATTGCACAAACCGTCGGAATTTATTTGGGCATTCCTTTTGGGTTAGCGCTTGTTAGTAGGTATGCCATAAAAAAATACATTGGCGAAACCTTCTTCAATCAAAAATTCATCCCTTTTGTATCTCCAATAACGTTAATTGCGTTACTTTTTACAATTGTAGTTATGTTTAGTTTGAAAGGCGAAATGATTGTAGATTTGCCTCTGGACGTGCTTAGAATAGCCATCCCGTTAGTTATTTTCTTTGCGATTATGTTTTTCTTGATGTTTTTTGTGTCTAAAAAAATTGGTGCCAATTACCGTGATGCGGTGGCATTATCTTTTACGGCTTCGGGAAATAATTTTGAGTTGGCGATTGCCGTTTCTATCGGTGTTTTTGGTATCAATAGCGGACAAGCTTTTGCAGGTGTCATAGGTCCGTTAGTAGAAGTACCCGCTTTAATTATTTTAGTGAATGTAGCTTTTTGGTTGCGAAAACGGTTTTTCACAAAGTGATTCAGATTTAATTGTATTTATTTTAGTTTTGTTCGGTAGTTGTTCGGTATTCCTTCGGTAAAACCCCTATTTTACCGAAGCCCTTCCGAACAACTACCGAAGGAATACCGAACAAAACTCCTAAAACACATATGTTTTTTTGTAAATATGCGAAATATTATTTCTTATATTTCTCTAACCCAAATATATTAAATCATTTTCAAACTTCTTTGTAGAATGATTTCTACAAAATGGGTTTGGGGTGAAGGGTAAAAGGTAAAAGGTAAAAGGTATAGGGTTATTCAAACAACTTGAAACAAAAAAAAGCGACCATAAAGTCGCTTTTTAAAATCTATTTTTTGAGAATTACTTTTTCCCTAAGTTTTTCATTTCTTTTTCTAACATATCGTAAAACTGGTCAATTTTTGGCATTATAATAATGCGTGTTCTACGGTTTTTAGCTTTATTTTCAGCTGTATTGTTGGCTACTAATGGGACATAAGAGCTTCTTCCTGCTGGTATTAATTGTTTTGGGTTTACACCTAAATCATTTTGTAAAACACGTACAATAGCTGTTGAGCGTTTTACAGATAAATCCCAATTGTCTAATAAAACGGCACTTTTATAAGGTACATTATCCGTGTGGCCTTCTACCATACATTCAAAATCAGGCTTGCTGTTAATTACTTTTGCTACTTTGGCCAATACGTTTTTAGCTTTAGCATTCACTTCAAAGCTTCCAGATTTAAATAATAAATTGTCTGCTATAGAAATCATTACCACACCTTTCTCAACATTAATATTAATGTCTGGATCATCCATTCCAACTTCACGTTTTAAACTTGTAACTAACGATAAGGTTACACTGTCTTTTTTAGTTAAAGCATCTTGTAAACGGGTAATTTTTAAATCTTTTTCTTTCAAACTCTCTAAAGATTTTTCCAAATTTTCAGCACCTTTTGCAGATAAAACACTCATTTCTTTTGAAAACGATAGTAAATCAGAATTATTTTTCTTTAAATAATCCATTTGTGTCGTTAAATTATTGTTTTCTGAGTTTAGTTTTTCTTTCTCACTTAAACAATCATTTAATTTTACTGTTGCTGTGTTAAGTAAATCTTGAGTCGCTTTTTCCTTAGCTTCAAGCATAGCAAATTTCTTTTTCGACACACACGAAGTAAGTGCAAAAGGAAGAATAGCCGCTAAAATTAATATTTTTTTCATTGAAATATATTTTTTACAAAGTTAAATAGAAAAAATCATACCAAAGTAGGTTGAGCCGTAAAATTTATGTTTTTTTTAGCATTATTGATAAGACAAACGTCTAAAGTCAAATGTCTAAAGTCTATTTTCTGTATTCTAAATTCTATTAAAAGTATTCTTTTTCTGAACAAAGTAGTTCCATACTATAGATTTTGTGTAATAATAATCTGTTTTTTGACTGTTGTTTCTTTTCTTTAGATTTCGTCCAATTAGATGATAAAAATAAAAATGGGCTTTTAAAATGGCAAAAGTATGTGTTACTTTTCCTTGAAATAAAAATTGAATACCTGCTAAGCCATCTAAACACATACGGATAAAAATGATTGGAACCAGTTTTTCTTTTGGAAGATTTTTAGTTAACATCAATAATGAATTTCTAAAATTCAAAAATGTTTTCATTGGATTGGCTTCGTTTAAAGTTGCACCACCCACGTGATACACTACAGATGTAGGACAGTATTTTATTGTATGTCCTACATTATTGGCACGCCAACACAAATCAATTTCTTCTTGATGTGCAAAAAAATCACCATCAAATCCTTGTAAACTTCTAAACACCTCTTTTCTGATAAAAAAACAAGCGCCTGTTGCCCAAAAAATTTCAGTTTCGGTGTCATATTGACCCAAATCTTCTTCTAAAGTATCAAAAATTCGACCTCTACAAAACGGAAACCCATATTTATCTATAAATCCACCAGCTGCACCGGCATATTCAAAGTGTGTCTTCTTTTTATAATCTAATAATTTGGGTTGAATTATGGCAGAGTTTGGTTCGTTATCAAAAATAGCTTCTATAGGTTGCAGCCAATTTTCACTAACTTCAATATCCGAATTTACTAAAGCATAATAAGGTTCTTCTACACGTTTTAGTGCTTCGTTATATCCTTTTGCAAATCCGTAATTTCCGGTATTTTCAATAATTTTTATAGTTGGAAATTCGTTTTTCAACACGTCAATAGAAGTATCTGTAGACGCATTATCCGCCACATAAATAGTAGCATCCCCAGAAAACTGAAGTACAGAAGGCAAAAATTGCTGCAATAATTTGGATCCATTCCAATTTAAGATAACTACGGCTGTTTTAGTCAATGTCAATATCAATTACAATATTAAAAATCAATTTTAATATCAAGTTTAAATTTTTCAACACGGATTTAAGAAATCATGAAAATTAATAAAATTTGTTCAATCTGTGTTCCTGTTTTTCAATGTCAATAACAAAATGCTATGCTTTACTATTCAAAGCGAAGCTTCTTTTTTTTTAAAATTAAAAACTATGTGTCTATGTGTTTGAAAAAATCTGCTAAATCTGTGTTCCTATTTAATGTATAATGGCAACGCTTTTAAAAAAGTATATTTTTCGTTTTCAAAATCCATTTGACAAAAATAATGATTTAATCCATTCGTTACCATTAAATATGTGGCTTTCAGAGTAAAATTATATCTCGCAATTTGGTCGAATGTGTTTTGAGATATCATTACATCAGGTTGTTTGCACTCAACCACCAAGAAAATACTACCATCCGAATTGAAAATAACAATATCATATCGTTTGCTCATACCGTTAATTTTTACTTGTTTTTCAACGTTTATCAGCGATTTTGGATACTTGCATTCTTGTATTAAATACTGAATAGTATGTTGCCTAACCCATTCTTCTGGAGTTAGCACCACAAATTTTTTTCTAATTTCATCAAAAATAGCAACTTTATTTTCACTATTTTTGAAACGAAAAGAATACGATGGAAAATTCAACTTTTGCATCTTGCGAATGTATAATCAAATCCACGAATAAACAAATTATCAAAACAACATATTTTGACTGAAGTAATAAAAATAGTTAACGATATTAAATCTAAAAATTACAAACCCATTTATTTTTTATGTGGGGAAGAAACCTATTATATAGATAGGATTTCAGATTTAATTGAAAAATCGGTACTTACTGAAGACGAAAAATCCTTTAATCAAGTGGTTTTGTATGGTAGAGATACCACTGTTGAAGAAATTGTGTCAACAGCAAAACGCTTTCCTATGATGTCAGATTATCAGGTGGTGATTGTGAAAGAAGCGCAAAATTTATCTAAAACATTTGATAAATTCGAGTCGTATGCCTTGAATCCGCAACTTACTACTATTTTGGTTTTTGCTTACAGAGACAAACCAGATGGAAGAAAAAAAATATTTAAAACCATAAAAGATAAAGGCGTTTGGTTTGAGAGTAAAAAATTATATGACAATCAAGTTCCAGATTGGATTGTTAAAGTGCTAAAAGGTCAGAATTACGGAATTGAACCTAAAGCAGCCGCTATGTTAGCCGAATTTTTAGGAACAGATTTAGCTAAAATTAATAACGAATTGGAAAAGCTGAAAATTGTTTTTCCTGAAGGTCATATTTTTACACCAAAAAACATTGAAGAAAACATTGGGTTTAGTAAAGACTATAATGTGTTTGAACTAAAATCGGCTTTAGCTACGAGAAATCAGCAAAAAGCCTACACAATCATTCATAATTTTGCGGCTAATCCAAAAGACAATCCAATAGTTGTTGTAAGCGGTCAAATGTTTACTTTTTTTGCTCAATTGTTGCAATATCACGGATTAAAAGATAAATCAAAATTCAATGCCGCAAAAGCATTGGGCGTCAATCCATTTTTTATGGATGAATATGCTACAGCAAGTAAAAATTATCCGATGCGAAAAGTGAGTCAAATTATTGAAATCATTCGTGATATGGATGTAAAAAGCAAAGGTGTAGGTTCTGGTTCGATGAAAGAAGCCGATATGTTGAAGGAGTTAGTATATAAAATTTTCAACTAATTAAATAAAGAAGTATAGTTACTAAAAATTATAAAAAATTACGATATTTGCAACCCAAAAGGGATTAAAAAACTATAAAAATGAATAAAAATACAGTTTTAGCTTGGGCTACAGGTATTATGATTATTATGGGTGTAATAATAATCAGTTTAGCAATCTACAGGTATGATGATGTAGCAGGTTGGGGCTTCGGAGCGGTAGGAATTGGTTTTTTTGCTAACGCTTGGGTGTTCAATGCTTTAAAAGGAAGAATGTAAAAACTTTCAGTAAATAACAAATTCCAACCAACAAACAACAAACAACAAACAACAAACAAAAAAAATATGTCAGACGATAAGAAAGTAATTTTCTCAATGCAAAAATTGAGTAAAAGTTATCCAGGTGCAGATAAACAAGTATTAAAAAACATCTATTTAAGTTTCTTTTACGGAGCTAAGATTGGTATTTTAGGACTTAATGGTTCTGGAAAATCTTCTTTATTAAAAATTATTGCAGGAATTGATAAAAATTATCAAGGCGATGTAGTTTTTCAACCCGGTTATACGGTTGGATATTTAGAACAAGAACCACTTTTAGATGAGACAAAAACGGTGATTGACATCGTTCGTGAAGGTGCTGCAGAAACGTTTGAATTATTAGCAGAATTTAATAAAATTAATGACGATTTTGGTTTGCCTGAAGTCTATGAGAATCCTGAAAAAATGGAAAAACTTATGGATCGTCAAGCGGAATTACAAGACAAAATTGATGCTTGTGGTGCGTGGGAAATCGATACTAAGTTAGAAATTGCAATGGATGCGCTTCGTACTCCAGACCCTGAAACACCTATTAATGTGTTGTCTGGTGGAGAAAAACGTCGTGTGGCTTTATGTCGTTTGTTATTGCAACAACCGGATGTTTTGTTATTAGATGAGCCAACCAACCACTTAGATGCCGAATCTGTACTTTGGTTAGAACAACATTTAGCACAATATTCAGGAACCGTAATTGCTGTAACACACGATAGATATTTCTTAGATAATGTTGCGGGTTGGATTTTAGAGTTAGATAGAGGTGAAGGTATTCCGTGGAAAGGAAATTACTCATCTTGGTTAGAGCAAAAATCGAACCGAATGGCTCAAGAAGAAAAAGTAGCTTCTAAAAGAAGAAAAAATTTAGAACGCGAATTAGATTGGGTGCGTCAAGGCGCAAAAGGCCGTCAAACCAAGCAGAAAGCACGTTTACAGAATTACGATAAATTATTAAACGAAGATCAAAAAGAATTAGACGAGAAATTAGAAATCTACATTCCGAATGGACCTCGTTTAGGAACCAATGTAATTGAAGCTAAAAATGTTGCGAAAGCATTTGGTGATAAATTATTATACGACGATTTAAATTTTGTATTGCCACAAGCGGGTATTGTTGGAATTATCGGTCCTAATGGAGCAGGTAAATCTACCATTTTCAAAATGATTATGGGCGAACAAAAAGCAGATGCTGGAACTTTTGATATCGGTGAAACAGTAAAAATTGCTTATGTGGATCAATCGCATTCTAATATTGATGTGAATAAAACGCTTTGGGAAAACTTTTGTGATGGACAAGAATTAATTATGATGGGTGGCCGTCAAGTTAACTCACGTGCGTATTTATCTCGTTTTAATTTTGGTGGAAGTGATCAAAATAAAAAAGTAGCTACTTTATCGGGTGGAGAAAGAAACCGTCTGCATTTAGCTATGACATTAAAAGAAGAAGGAAACGTATTGCTTTTAGATGAGCCAACAAATGATTTAGATGTAAACACGCTTCGTGCCTTAGAAGAAGGTTTAGAAAATTTTGCAGGTTGTGCCGTAATTATTTCACACGACAGATGGTTTTTAGACCGTGTTTGTACACATATTTTAGCTTTTGAAGGCGATTCGCAAGTATATTGTTTTGAAGGAAGTTTCTCGGAATACGAAGAAAACAAACGCAAACGATTAGGTAAAGATGTTACACCAACTCGAATTAAATACAAGAAATTGATTCGATAATTTTATTATAAAGTAAAAGGGCTGTTTCAATGAAACAGCCCTTTTTTATTTAATAATAAACGAAATTCTTTAAACCTATAATCTTATATCTATATTCTATAATCTATTTTCTATTATCTTTTCTCAATCCACTTTCTGGCATTCACAAAGGCTTCTAACCAAGGAGAAACATCATCTTTTTGATTTCTGTCTGGATAATTTGCCCAATTCCAAGGGAACGTAGAACGCTCAATATGTGGCATCATAACCAAATGTCTTCCAGTTGTGTCGCATAGCATCGCCGTATTATAATCCGAACCGTTTGGATTGGCTGGATACCCTTCGTAGCCATATTTTGCAACAATATTATACGCATTTTCAGGCATTGGTAAATTGAATTTTCCTTCACCGTGCGAAATCCAAACCCCTAAAGTGGCACCTTCTAATGAAGAAAGCATCACCGAGTTGTTTTTCTGAATTTTTACAGAAGTAAAGCCACTTTCGTGTTTGTTAGAATCGTTGTGTTTCATTTTTCCGTGCACCTCGTGTTCTGGATTAATCAGTTCTAATTCCATCATTAATTGGCACCCGTTACAGATTCCAACAGAAAGTGTATCTTCTCTTTTGAAGAAGTTTTTTAAAGCAGTGTTTGCTTTTTCATTGTATAAAAAGGCACCTGCCCAACCTTTAGCTGAACCCAACACATCTGAATTAGAAAAACCTCCTACAGCACCAATAAATTGTATGTTTTCTAAGGTTTCACGTCCCGAAATTAAATCGGTCATATGAACGTCTTTTACATCAAATCCTGCTAAGAACATCGCATTTGCCATTTCTCGTTCGGAGTTACTTCCTTTTTCACGAATAATTGCTGCTTTTGGTCTTGTGCCAGTAGGAATTACAGGTAGTTTACCATCAAATTGCGATGGGAACGAAAATTGCAATGCTTGTTTGTCAAAATTTTCAAAGCGTTCGTTGGCTTTTCCGTTCTTCGTTTGTTTTTGATCTAATAAATAAGATGTTTCAAACCAAGTTTTTCTGGTTTCTGTTATCGAGAAAGTAAATGAATCATTAAAATTAGTAATAGAAACCACATCGCCTTCAGTTACGGAACCAATTTTATATATCGTAATACCGTTAGTTTTAAATGTATCTTCAACTTCAGTACCAGCTTGAAAAACCACTCCAATATTTTCATTGAACAAGGTTTTAACGGCATCGTTTTCACCTAATACGGTTAAATCATATGTTGCACCTAAACCTACTTCTGCAAAGGACATTTCTAATAAAGTCGTAATCAAACCACCACTTCCAATATCGTGTCCGGCATTAATTTTTCTGTCTTTAATTAACTCTTGTAAGGTGTTGAATGCTTTTTTGAAAAACGCAGCATCTTTTATAGTTGGCGTTTCATTTCCAACTTTATTTTGCGTTTGATAAAATGAAGAACCTCCTAATTTATAAGTATCTTGTGATAAATTGATGTAGTAAATATTTCCACCATTTCGTTGTAAAACAGGTTCCACTACTTTAGTGATATTCGAACAATTTCCAGCTGCCGAAATAATAACCGTTCCCGGTGCAATTACTTCGTCATTTGGATATTTTTGTTTCATCGACAAGGAATCTTTTCCTGTTGGAATATTGATTCCTAATTCAATAGCAAAATCCGAACATCCTTTTACTGCTTGATACAAACGGGCATCTTCGCCTTCGTTTTTACACGCCCACATCCAGTTTGCCGATAAAGAAACTGAAGCCAAACCATCTTTTAATGGTGCCCAAACTAAATTTGAAAGCGATTCTGCAATGGCATTTCTACTTCCTGCTACCGGATCAATTAAAGCTGAAATAGGAGCGTGACCAATAGAAGTGGCAATTCCTTCTTTTCCTTTATAATCTAAAGCCATTACACCTACATTATTTAAAGGTAATTGTAACGGACCTGCACATTGTTGTTTGGCTACTTTTCCACCTACACAACGGTCTACTTTATTGGTTAACCAATCTTTACAAGCTACGGCTTCTAATCGTAGTACCTGATTTAAATAGGTTGGAATTTCACTTATATTATATTCTGAATTACTATAATTTCTTGTAATTGTTTTGTCGTTCATTATGGTTTTTGGCGAACTTCCAAAGAAGTCTTCCAAGGCATAATCCATTGGTTTTAAACCTGTCGATTTGGATTCAAAAGTAAATCGATGGTCGTTGGTTACATCACCCACTTCATACATTGGCGAGCGTTCTCTATCGGCAATGCGTTGTAAGGTTTCTATGTCTTTTTGCCCAATAACTAATCCCATTCTTTCTTGCGATTCGTTTCCGATAATTTCTTTTGCAGAAAGGGTAGGGTCGCCCACAGGTAATTTATCTAAATCGATTAAACCTCCTGTTTCTTCTACCAATTCCGATAAACAATTTAAATGTCCACCGGCACCGTGGTCGTGAATAGAAACAATCGGGTTATTATCGCTTTCCACCAATCCACGAATGGCATTGGCGGCACGTTTTTGCATTTCTGGATTAGAACGTTGGATAGCATTTAGTTCAATTCCTGAACCAAAAGCACCTGTATCTGCGGAAGAAACGGCAGCACCACCCATTCCAATTCTATAATTTTCACCACCCAGAATGACAATTTTATCACCTGCAGTTGGTTTCTTTTTTATCGCTTGGTCTAATTTTCCATATCCAATTCCACCTGCTTGCATAATTACTTTATCGTAACCTAATTTGCGCGCTGCTTCTTCGTGTTCAAAAGTTAAAATAGAACCTGTAATTAACGGTTGTCCAAATTTATTTCCAAAATCGGATGCTCCGTTTGAGGCTTTAATTAAAATATCCATCGGCGTTTGGTACAACCAAGGGCGAGCTGCCATATCGTTTTCCCAAGGACGATTTTCTGCTAAACGAGAATACGACGTCATATATACCGCTGTTCCCGCTAAAGGCAACGAACCTTGTCCACCAGCTAAACGGTCACGAATTTCTCCTCCCGAACCTGTTGCCGCGCCATTAAAAGGCTCAACAGTTGTAGGAAAATTATGTGTTTCTGCTTTTAATGAAAGTACCGAATCAAATTCTTTTTCTTCGTAAAAGTCTGGTTTGTCAGCACTTTTTGGCGCAAACTGTGTTACTTTTGGACCTTTAACAAAAGCCACGTTATCTTTATATGCCGAAACGATTTCGTTTGGATTGGTTTCAGATGTTTTTCTAATTAATTTGAATAACGATGTTGGTTGTTCTTCACCATCTACAATAAAAGTTCCGTTGAAAATTTTATGACGGCAGTGTTCTGAATTGGCTTGTGAGAAGGCAAAAATTTCAGAATCGGTTAATTTTCTATTTAGTTTAGTAGCTAAATTATTCAAATAATCGACTTCTTCAGCGCTCAACGCCAAACCTTCTGTTTTGTTGTACGATGCAATATCGTCAATTTCTAAAATAGGTTCAGGTTGAATATGTATTGTGTAAATTTCTTGATTTAATTCTGTATATTTTTGAAACAACATCGGATCAAAATCTTGAAAATCAGCCGCTACTTTCTGGAATTCTTCAATTCTGATAATTCCTGAAATACCCATATTTTGAGTAATTTCAACAGCATTAGTACTCCAAGGTGTAATCATTGCTGCCCGAGGACCAACAAAATTTTCTACTATGCTCTTTTGGTTAATTTGTTGTGTTTCACCAAATAACCAGTTAAGTTTTTGGATGTTTTCGGTAGAAATTTCAGATTGAGACTGAACTGCAAAAACGGTATTGCTTTGGTTTCCAAAGAAAAAAATCATAAAGTTGAGTTGCTTGAACTGAATGTAATTTCAGTTGTGTTAGTTGTTTCTGATTGCAAAGTTAAACTTTCTTCTTAAAGTATAAAAAAAAAGAGTGGTAAAAACCACTCAAAATTTTAAAATTAAGGTAAATATTCATAGGCACCTATGTCGGAAGGATTTGTCCGGGTTGTTCCAAGGATATCTAACGGAAATGAATACGTAAAATTGGCATTATTTCTGCAAATAGAATTTTCATTAATTCGGAAATCATTTAGGCTTGTATTCTTAAACTCAGGTTTGTTTGCTGTTGAATTGATTGCGAAAATACATCCTACATATTTTGAAGTATTTGTAGAAAATTGGTATAACGGATTCGCACTAATTTGGTTGTTATAATCAACAAATTTAATCAAGCAATTATCAAATTTATAGTTGAATACGGTTCCTGTTTTTTCTAAGGCGATACCATAATTACTGGAACCATAGAATATACAATTTTTAAAATTGGCTTGTGTTAATGAAGTTTGAACCGTGCTGCTTATATTTTCATTGGTTAACACCAAACTTGTTTGACTTGGAGAATTCCAATAATTGGCAAACGTACAATGCGTAAAGTCGTAACTTCCACCATAAGTGCACGCTAAACTGGCTTGACCACAATTATTAATCACTACATTTTTACCTGAGATATTTCCAGTTCTGGCTAAAATTCCCACATTGGCACAATTGTAAATTTGTACATTCATCATATCAATAGTTGGAGTAGTGGTTCCATCATTATTTGAAACCAACATACCAACAGTTGCGTTTTTAATGGTTAAATTTTTTATAACATTTTGATTGCTACCTCCCATAAATATTACTGCTAACCATTGTCCAGGTACTTCGCTATAATTTGGTTCTAAACGATCGCCTTCAAAAATTACTTCATTTTCTAAATCGTCGGTTGTAGATACATTTCCATTCACTTGTAAATGCGCATTTGCTGCTACAATTAAACCTGAATTAGCGTGAAAGTGTACCTTTGCTCCAGGATCAATAACAAGTGTTTTTGTTTCAGGAATTTTAGCAAAACCGTATATTACATAGGGTTTTGTGTTTGTCCAATGCAACTCGTTTCCGTTTGTGGCATCTGTTTCACTTAAATTGGTACCAGTAATGTTTTCGGGTGCTGTATTTGTTCCTAAATTAATTTGTTCGTAGGTATAATTATTTGGACTACCCGTTCTTTCAGGATAAATAAAAACAGCATCTTGAATCAACGTAACCAATTCTACTTTTTGATAATTATTCGTTTCGCCAAACTCAATTCTATCGGTATATAAAAAATCGGTTGGATTTGCATTAGCAATATTTGAGGTAATTTCTATAAATACAAACAAGCTGTCTTTGGCTAAAAGTTCTACATTTTCAAACTCTTTTCCAGGTATTCCATCCACCATTAATCGGTAATTGGAACTTTGCCCTTTTCCCAATCGTACTTTTGGAATAGAAATATTTTTATTGCTATTGTTGTACACTTTTAGCGTATAGGTGCTTGAACCAATATTTGTAAAAACGGTATCTAAATACACGGTTTCTTTGGAAAAAGTTAAGGTACCAATACTCGATTCAAAATCAAGCTCGTTTCTGCACGATGTGAAACAAAAAGTAGCAATTATTCCAAGAAAAAGTAGTAACTGACGCATATATTTTATTATTTTATGAAATGAATTCGCTGCAAATTTTAATATTGATTTGAGGTAATTCGTGGTAACTTGATTTAAAACGAAAAAATGTTCGTTTTGTTATATTTTTATAGAAATATAAATTTGTAACTTTGTAAAAATAACTATTTATGTTTAATAAAGAAAAATTTTTAGCACTTTGTAACGAATGGTCTAAAAACACGTTAATGGAAACGCTTGAAATAGAGTATATTGATGCGGGTGAAGATTTTTTAAAAGCGAAAATGCCAGTAAATTCCAGAGTGCATCAGCCTATGGGATTGTTACATGGTGGTGCTACAGTGGCTTTAGCAGAAAGTGTGGGAAGTGCCGCTTCATTAATGTTCATAAATCCAGAAAAACAAGAAGTTCGTGGTATAGAAATTAGTGCCAATCATTTACGTAGCAAAAGAGAAGGAACCGTTTTTTGTACGGCAAAAATTATACATAAAGGTGCCAGTATTCATTTATGGGAAATTAGAATTGTAGATGAAAACGACAAACTAATTTCTTTATGTAAATTGTCTAATATGGTCTTATCAAGAAGAGTTAAGTAATGAACTTGTTAGAAAAAGCCCTTTTTTATTTTCAAAATCAATTGCCTTTTGTAGTGTATGCGAAACCAGATGATGTTGTTTTACAAGGTGTTTTTCAAAAAAATGACGCTTTACACGTTTTTGAAAATCAAAGTGGATTTGTTTTTGCTGGTTTTTACAACGAAACAAATGTTGTTTTTCCATTAACAGATTCCGAGATTTTTCAGGAAGAAATTATTTTTAATGTAGAAGAGCAAACTTTTAATGTAGAGCATACTTCTGATGAAAACGCTCAAAAATCATTTGAAAATTTAGTTCAAAAAGCGGTTTCGGAAATTGAAAATGGGACGTTTCAAAAAGTGGTAATATCTCGTAAAATTGAAATTTCGCAATCGGTAGATGTTATAATATCGTATCAAAAACTTTTAAAAACGTATCCAACTGCTTTTCGATATTTGTGGTATCATCCTCAAGTAGGATTATGGATGGGCGCCACACCAGAACAATTAACAAAAATTAATAACCATACTTTTGAAACCGTTTCTTTAGCAGGAACGCAAGTGATTTCAGAAAACGTAATTTGGCAAGAAAAAGAAATTGAGGAGCATCAATTGGTTACCGATTATATAAAAAATAGCACAGAAAATTTAGTTGAAAATATACAAATTTCGAAAGCATACACGCAGAAAGCAGGAAATGTAGTACATTTAAAATCAGATATTTCAGGGAAATTAAAATCTGCTATTTCTGAAAACGATTTAATTAATGCCTTACATCCAACTTCTGCAGTTTGTGGAATGCCTTTATATGTTGCCAGAAATTTTATTTTAGAAAACGAAAAGTACAATAGAAAATATTATTCTGGTTTTTTAGGCGAATTCCGAATGCAAGAACAAACGAATTTATTTGTAAATTTGAGGTGTTGTGAAATTGAAAATGATTTGATAACTATTTACGTAGGTTGCGGCATTACAAAAGACAGCCAAGCTGAGAAAGAATTTATAGAAACAGAAAATAAAGCCAAAACGATTTTAAGTGTTTTATGTTATTAGTAAAACCTTTTAACCATATAAACTAATACCTTTTAAACCAAAAATATGAAATTAGACATATTAGCATTCGGTGCGCATCCAGATGATGTAGAATTAGGTTGTTCGGGAACACTTGCCAAAGAAATTTCACTTGGTAAGAAAGTTGGAATTATCGATTTAACTCGTGGTGAATTAGGAACTCGTGGAACGGCTCAAACAAGAGATGAAGAAGCTACAGATGCGGCTAAAATTTTAGGTGTTTCAGTTAGAGAAAACTTAAATTTTAGAGATGGTTTTTTTGTGAATGATGAAGCACATCAATTGGAAATCATCAAAATGATTCGTAAATACCAACCAGAAATTGTGTTGTGTAACGCTATTGCAGATAGACATATCGACCACGAAAAAGGAAGTAAATTAGTAAGTGACGCTTGTTTTTTATCCGGTTTAACTAAAATTGAAACCGAGTTTAATGGTCAAAAACAAACGCATTACCGACCAAAATTAGTCTATCATTACATACAATGGCAAACTATAGAGCCCGATTTTGTAGTGGATGTTTCCGAATTTATGGATGTAAAAATGAAAGCAGTAAAAGCTTATGCAACCCAATTTTATAATCCAAATTCCAACGAACCCAACACACCAATTACCTCAAAAAACTTTTTAGATAGTATCGAATACCGTGCTATGGATTTAGGGCGTTTAGTGGGAGTGGAGTACGCTGAAGGTTTTACTGTAGAAAGATATTTGACAGTCAATAGTTTAGGGGATTTGAAGTAAAATATAAAAATAATGTTTTATTCATATATTTTTCTTTTAATTGCTTACTATTAATATGAAATTCTATAATCTGTAACCTATAGAAAATTGAATTACATTGTTTTTTAAACCAGTACCAAATAAAGTATTGTTACCATTCAATATATTGGATAAACCATAATTATATCTAACATCAGCAAAAATTTCCTCAGTAATATTATAATTTAAACCTAAATTAAAACTGTAACTAATAGTTTTATATAAATTCTTAATGTCGGTTTCATCGCTACTATTAAGTATTTCAAATTGATTTGATTTGTTTTTTTGTGTTGCTTTTATTAAATACCCAATTTGTGGTCCAGCAATTATTGAAAACTTATCTATAAAGTTATATTTAACAGTAATTGGAAGATTTAGATAATATAAACTTATTTTCAATCTTTTCTGGCTAATAGGTTCATAAAAGTTTTGTCGTAAGGAATATTCAAATTCTGCACCTTGCAAAGAAAGTAATAATTCTGGTTGGATGGTTAGTTTATCATTTAATTTAATTTCTGCGAAACCACCTACTTGTGGACCAATAAGTGATTTGTTTGTAATACTACCTTCAAAACTCGAAATGTTTACTCCAGCTTTTATTCCATAATTGATATTTTGTGAAATACAATTTGTTAATGTGAAAATTGTAAAAAACGTGTATATTAAATTATTCTTCATTTTAGTTTTCTGTATAAGTTAATCAATAAAAAAATAAATTATATTTTTAAAAATAATAAATTCTCAACCTACATTTTTTTTGCAATAAGATTGAGAATTTCACATTTATTTCAAATTATAGTAATAGTATTAACAATAGCCAAGCTCCTGAACCAACACCAAAACCAGTCCATATTTTTTTCTTTTTGGTTTTATGTGCTTGTTTTGTGTACGCTCTATTATAATCATTATTTTTCATTAATTCACTGTCCTTATAATTTAAATTTTCATCTGATGGTTCAGTTGAAGAACAAGTTATTGCAGGAACTAATCCTAATACTGGACTTGTTAAAATTGTAGTTACTGCAGTCCATGCTGCTCCTGATGATTTTCCTTTGTAATTAGCAATAGCATCTTCTTTTCCTTTAATTGACATATCATTAGATGAGGCATTTGCAGTTACTGAATTTTGTACTTCATTAAAGATGTCTTTTGAACCATTTTCATAACGTATCATTAATACATCTGACTTCAATAATGTAAATAATGGTCCATTTAGGTTGTCAAATTTTTTGTATTTAATTTCATTTAAAGTTACTTCGATTACTTTAGCTTTAATATCTTCACTTGACTTTTTTGTAATCATATCTTGTGAAAAGACGTTGGTTAATGTGCTGATTGTAACTAATGTGTAAAAAATTATCTTTTTCATATTTGTTTTTTTTTGTTTCCTACTCTTTTGGTTTTTCAGTTTCACCTCGTTTTTAATGGTTTCTGAACTCCATTATTATAATTGATTGAATTTTATTTTTCATCCAGAAATGTTGGTTCTCTTGTATGTAGCATTTTATCAATTTTATATTTGATTTTATTTATTATTATTTTTCAAATATAATAATAAATCAGTTATATACAACTTGTTGTAAACAATCACATACATTTAATTAGATGAAAGTAATTTTCCAGTATGGAAAAAAGAGTTCGAAAAACACCAATAAACTCAGAAATTATAAGTCTTGGTAAGCGTATTGAAGAGATAATAAAGCTGAAAGGTTTGAAGACAAGAGAAGTTGCACATGATGCTGATCTTGATGTGGAAAACTTACGAAAGTACATTAAGGGAAAACAAGAGATGAAAGTTTCAACTATGCTTAAGATTGCTAAATCTTTAGGGGTATCAGTATCCGATTTGTTTGATTTTAGTACAATTATTTAGGGAGATTGGCACCAGATGAATTATTTTGGTGGGGGTTTTGGTAGGGAGAAACCAATTCTTTTGCGCTCACATCTAATAATAAAATTAGTTAGAAATTTTGGAAAATAATTTTTTTTGTTCAATTATTTTATCGTGTTTATTATAGATATTCTATTTTTCCTAAAATTATTTAAAACTTCTCTTTTTTATTTTAGATTGTGTATGATAAATATATCTAACTCGTTTTCATATGGAAAGTATTTACTGTAGAAAGACATTTGAACATCAATAGTTTAGGGGATTTGAAGTAAAATATTTATTTTTTTCTTTGCAAGTATGAAGTTTAGTGTTATATTTGCACTCGTATTTATACATGGTGGTTGTAGCTCAGCTGGTTAGAGCATCGGTTTGTGGTACCGAGGGTCGCCGGTTCGAACCCGGTCTTCCACCCAAAGCCTTACAGAAATGTAAGGCTTTTTTTATGCCTTTATTTTAATTAGTATTGCACCAGAAAATGGAAAGCTATATCTTAGCCTAAATTCAATACGAGATGTCAAACTGGAATTCGTACCTAAAAGAATATCAAAATTATTTACGTTTGGAACGTGGATTGTCTCCAAATACCATTCAAAATTATTCGTTTGATGTTGAAAAATTGGTTGGTTTTCTGACTGAAAATAACATAGAAGTTACTCCAATAAAAATTACTGACGAACAGGTACAACAATTTATTTATACCATTTCTACTCAAGTTAATGCACGAAGTCAATCCAGAATAATTTCAGGATTAAAAAGTTTTTTTAATTATTTAATTTTTGAAGATTACCGAAAAGATACCCCGCTTGAATTAATTGAAGTCCCAAAAACAGGAAGAAAATTACCCGATACACTTTCTACAGAAGAAATAGATTTATTAATTCAAGCCATAAATTTAACTTCAGCAGAAGGAGAACGTAACAAAGTAATGTTAGAAACTTTATATAGTTGTGGATTAAGGGTTTCGGAATTAATTACCTTAAAAATATCGGATTTGTTTTTTGAAGAAGGTTTTCTGAAAATTACAGGAAAAGGAAACAAACAACGTTTTGTACCCATAGGATTACCCACGCAAAAACTAATTTTAAATTATAAAAACTTCATTCGTACCCATTTGTCTATTCAAAAAGGACACGAAGATACGTTGTTTCTCAACCGAAGAGGAAAACAACTTACGCGCGCGATGGTTTTTACGATTATAAAAGATTTAGCCGTAAAAATAGATTTAAAAAAGACCATTTCGCCCCATACTTTTAGACATTCTTTTGCGACACATTTATTAGAAAATGGTGCCGATTTACGTTCTATCCAACTGATGTTAGGTCACGAATCGATTACAACAACTGAAGTATATATGCATTTAGATAGAAAATTTTTAGCTGAAGTGATGCATTCTTTTCACCCAAGAGGGAAATAGATTTAAAGACTTAAATACTCTACTTCTTATTCTAAAAAAGTAAAAAATTTTCATATTAATTAGTTTTGATGTAAATTGGGGCAAAATATTGATATTAAAATCATTAACTACTACATCAAATGAAGACATATTCTATTGAAGAAATAAATCAGGTATTAAAAGGGGAAATTGTTGGACATACAAATACGCTAATAACAGCTCCTGAACAATTAGAAGAAGCAAAAGAGACTGAGATTTCTTTTATAGGAAACAAGAAATACGAAAAATTTTGGGCTACATCATCTGCTTGTGTAGCGGTTGTAAATCAAGATATAGCTATTGAACCAGGAGAAAATCGTGCCTTTATTAAAGTGTCAAACGCCGATTTGGCGATGTCGCAAGTATTGGAAATGTTTGCGCCACCAATGCCTGTTTTTACTGTGAATATTCATCCAACAGCGGTTGTTGATGCTTCTGCAACTATCGGGAATCAAACAAAAATAGGAGCAGGGGTGTATATTGGACCTAATGTTAAAATAGGTGAAAACGTACTTATTTATCCAAACGTAACCATTTTAGATGAGTGCACCATTGGAAATCAAACCACTATTTGGTCGGGCACTGTTGTTAGAGAGCGTTGCCATATTGGTAGTCATTGTATTATTCATCCAAATGCAACAATTGGTGCGGATGGCTTTGGTTTCCGTCCAGATCCAGAAAGAGGATTGGTAAAAATTCCACAAATTGGAAATGTTATTATTGGTAATGGTGTAGAAATTGGTGCAAATTCTTGTGTAGATAGAGGAAAATTTAGTTCTACAATTGTTGGAGATGGCTGTAAAATTGACAATTTAGTACAAATTGGGCACAATAGTAAATTGGGTAAATTTTGTATTATGGCAGGTAACTCTGGATTGGCTGGTTCTGTTACTTTAGGAAATGGCGTAATTATTGGTGGAAGTGCCTCTATTAAAGACCATACGATAATTGGTGATGGTGCTATTGTTGGTGCAGGTTCTGGAGTAACGGGCGATATTCCTGCAGGAAAAACAATGTTAGGGTATCCAGCGGTAGAAGCCAGAGATGCGCTTAAACAATGGGCAATTTTGAAAAGATTGGTAAGAGATGCTAATAAATAATTATAAAAAAACCAGCTTTTAAAGCTGGTTTTTTTTTATTCTTCTAATAGTACTTCTAAAATACTGATTGCGGCTTCACTAATTTTGGTTCCAGGACCAAAAACAGCAACTGCTCCAGCATCGAATAAAAATTGATAATCTTGCGCTGGAATTACACCTCCAACAATTACCATAATATCTTCGCGACCATATTTTTTTAGTTCTTCAATCACTTGTGGTACTAAAGTTTTATGTCCTGCAGCTAATGAAGATACACCTAAAATATGTACATCATTTTCCACAGCTTGTTTCGCTGCTTCGGCAGGTGTTTGAAACAAAGGCCCGATATCTACATCAAAACCTACATCGGCATAACCTGTTGCTACTACTTTTGCGCCACGGTCGTGTCCGTCTTGCCCCATTTTAGCAATCATAATTCTGGGTCTTCGACCTTCTTTTTCGGCGAATTTGTTTGCTAATTGTTTTGCTTTTTCAAAACTCTCATCGTTTTTTATGGCTTTACTATACACTCCACTTATCGATTTAATTTGTGCTTTATGTCGTCCAAAAACAACTTCTAAAGCATCACTAATTTCTCCTAAAGTTACTCTGTTTCTTGCTGCTTCAACCGCAATGGCTAATAAATTACCATTTCCTGTTTTGGCACATTCGATCAAATCTTCTATGCTTTTTGCTGCTTTAGCGGTATCTCTTTTAACTTTTATTTCTGCTAATTGAGCTACTTGTTGCTTGCGCACCATATCGTTATCTACATCTAAGATATGTAACGGATCTTCTTTTTCTAAACGGTATTTATTTACACCTACAATAATATCTTGTGTGCTATCAATTCGAGCTTGTTTTCGTGCGGCAGCTTCTTCAATTCGTAATTTTGGTATTCCAGCTTCTATGGCTTTCGTCATTCCGCCTAAAGCTTCAACTTCTTCAATTAATGCCCACGCTTTTTCTGTAATTTCTGCGGTTAAACTTTCCACGTAATAACTTCCCGCCCAAGGGTCTACTGTTTTACAAATTTTAGTTTCTTCTTGTAAGAAAATTTGCGTGTTTCGAGCAATTCTTGCTGAAAAATCTGTGGGTAAAGCAATTGCTTCGTCTAAGGCATTGGTATGCAAAGATTGCGTCCCACCAAAAGCAGCCGCTGCGGCTTCAATTGTGGTTCGAGCTACGTTATTAAATGGGTCTTGTTCGGTTAAACTCCAACCCGATGTTTGACAATGGGTACGTAATGCTAATGACTTTTCATCCTTAGGATTAAATTGTTTTAGTAATTTTGCCCACAGCATTCTTCCTGCACGCATTTTAGCAATTTCCATAAAATGGTTCATTCCAATTGCCCAAAAGAAAGATAGGCGAGGAGCGAATTCATCAATTTTCATACCTGTTGATAATCCGGTGCGAATATATTCTAAGCCATCTGCAAGTGTATACGCCAATTCAATATCGGCCGTTGCACCTGCTTCTTGCATATGATAACCAGAAATGGAAATGGAGTTAAATTTTGGCATATTATTACTCGTATATTCAAAAATATCGGCAATAATTTTCATAGAAGGCGTTGGTGGATAAATGTATGTATTTCGAACCATAAATTCCTTCAAAATATCGTTTTGTATGGTTCCGGCTAATTGGTTTGGCGCTACGCCTTGTTCTTCTGCAGCTACAATATAAAAAGCCATTATAGGTAATACCGCACCATTCATTGTCATAGAAACCGACATTTCGTCTAACGGAATTTGGTCGAAAAGAATTTTCATATCTTCCACCGAATCAATGGCTACGCCTGCTTTACCAACATCTCCTTGTACACGAATATGATCTGAATCGTATCCACGATGTGTGGCTAAATCAAAGGCAACAGATAGCCCTTTTTGTCCGGCTGCTAAATTTCGTCTGTAAAACGCATTACTTTCTTCAGCTGTTGAAAAACCGGCATATTGACGAATTGTCCAAGGTCTTCGAACATACATTGTGCCGTATGGACCTCTTAAGTTTGGTGCAAAACCCGCTCCAAAACCAATGTGTTCTAATCCATCAATATCTTCTTTGGAGTAGGTTTTTTTTAAATCAATGTTTTCGGCTGTGTGGAAGTTAGTTTGATTACTTTCAACTTTCGATTTTTGACTTTTGACTAATTGTATATGTTGTATGTTTTTTCTCAATTTAATATATGTTTAAATCGCTGTCTTGTGATGAATGACAAATTTGTTTTATTACTACTATGTTTTGATAAATGGTATAATGAACAAGATAAGGAAAAGATTTAAAAACCATAACTCTTGTGTTGTCATATCTATTTTGAAATAATAATGGATTATTTCTTATTCTACTCAAACATTCTTTAAAAGATTCATTAAATTTAATTCCTAATTGTTTATTAATATTTTTATACCAATTTAAAGATGTTTTATAATCTTCTTTTGCTTCGTCAATAATAACAATCTTATAATTCATTCTCAATCTCATTTAAGAAATCATCAATATTTGTAACGTTTTCTGGATTTTTTAAATATTTTTCAGTTCTTTCCCTTACCTGATCTATTTGCCATTGCGGAATGGTGAAATCATTATTTTGAGAAGGTAAAATAATAACATCTACTTCTTCAGACATAAAATCTTCCGGAAGTGTAATGCTAATTTTATGATTTTTTACCGTAACTGTTTGTCTAATTGCTTCCATAGTACTTTAATTAATATTCAAATATAATGAATTTTATGATTGAGGAATCTATTTTTAGATTGTCTCTTGTGCCAAACGTTCTTGTTCTACTTTTTCGGCTAATCGTTTTTCGATAATAGGTACAATTAGCGTTTTTCTATCTTTTGTTTTTACGAAAGGAAACAATTCTAAATCGTGTTTCATTTTGTCGTTTGGATTTGGATATTTGTTTGTTCCTAACAAAATTTCTTTACCAGAATCAAATAATTCTTGTTCTTTTTGTGCGCTTTCTGAAATTTTTCTTTGAATAGTGCCTTCAATTAATTGTGTGATAAAACCACCATTAGCTTCAATTTCTTTAAATACTTCTAAAGCTTTTTCTGCCAATTGTTCCGTTAAAGATTCAATATAATACGCGCCATCTGATGGATTATTTACTTTGTCGAAATAACTTTCTTCTTTTAGTATTAATAACTGATTGCGAGAAATTCTGTCGCCAAACTCGTTGTCTTTATGATAAATGGCATCGTATGCTAAATTAGAAACTGCATTGGCACCACCTAAAATTGCCGACATACACTCGGTTGTGGTTCGTAACATATTTACATTATAATCGTAAATTGTTTTGTTGCGTTTTGTGGGTGTTGCTATGATATGGCAATCAAAATTATAATTGTATTCGATTGCTAATGTATTGAAAAGTAAGCGTAAAGCTCTAATTTTAGCGATTTCGAAAAAATAATTTGTGCCCACACTAACTTCAATAGAAATCGACTGATTTATTTTTGAAATTCTATTGAAATATTCATTACAATGTGCTAAAGTATATGCTAATTGTTGCACCATATTGGCACCAGAATTTTGATAGATTCCAGATTGTATCGTTAAAAAGGGAATGGTAGTATTTTTTGAAATTTCATTCAGTTTTTGAATATCTGAATTTAGGTTTTCATACCAATTTCCATCTCTACATAATTGACCAATAGGATCAACTTGAATAATGAAATTATAAGAATTAGTAGTTGCAAAATCATTTAATGATGTTAAATATTCTGTTGATAGAAAAGGCAAAAAGAAATAATATACCACATTTTCCACGGGTAAATTAATCATTAATTTTGATAGGTCTATTTTATTAGATTCAATCGTAAAACGAACACTTTCTGCACCGCGTTGTAGACTTTCTTTTGCTTTTTTGTTCGACATTTGCACATCGTGAACATAAATATTTTGCAAAATTTTAAATTCGGTTGCGTTGCTATTTGTTGGATGATTTTTAATTTCTTCATCAAAATGGTAAAAAGGTTTTACTTTTATACCTTCTAAACTTTCCCATATTAGGGTGTCGTTATATTCGGCGCCTTTTAGCTCAAATTGAATTTGTTGTTTCCATTGTTTAGATGAAACAGCATCAAAATCTTGAAATAATTGTGTTTTCATTGATTTGTTTTTGATTTGAAAACTTATTTTTTTGAAGGTTACTTTTTTGCTTCAAGTAAGCTATCTTTTATTTTATCTTCTTCAAATTCTATGATGTAAATATCTTCGCTATCTTTTTTCATAAAGTATTTTTCGCGTGCATATTTTTCCGTCATATTATCGTTTTTCAGATTTTTTATTTTCACACTATCCTTGGCAATTTCTGATTTGTAATATTTTTTATTGTCATTTAATTCATCAATCTGCCCATTTAAAAAACGATGTTCAAAATAAGAATAGTTATCAAAAAACAGCATCCATACAATGAAAGCAATCATTGTTATAGCGTATTTGTTTCCTAAAAAACTTAGAAAAGGAAATTTTTGAACTATTATTTGAATTTTTTTAAACATTAATTATCAATTCGTTGATTAATAACCGCTCTAACTACATCAATGGCAACTGTATTGTATTTGTCATTTGGAATAATGATATCTGCAAATGCTTTTGTTGGTTCAATAAATTGTTCGTGCATTGGTTTTAGAGTGGTTTGATATCTATTTAAAACCTCATCCATATCTCTACCTCGTTCTGCTATATCTCGTTTTAAACGACGTATTAATCGTTCATCAGAATCGGCGTGAACAAAAACTTTAATATCAAACAAATCACGAATTTCTGGATTTGTAAAAATTAAAATTCCTTCTACAATTACTACTTTTCTTGGATGAGTGCTTATAGTATCTTCGGTTCTGTTGTGCGTGATGAAAGAATAAATAGGTTGTTCAATTATTTTCCCAGCTTTTAAGTCTTTTAAATGCGCTATTAACAATTCAAAATCAATAGCACGCGGGTGATCAAAGTTAATTTTAGTTCGCTCTTCGTAGGATAAATTACTCGTTTCTTTATAATAAGAATCCTGAGATATCACGCCTACTTCTGTAGAAGGCAGTTCATTCATAATTTGATGTACAACTGTAGTTTTTCCGCTACCAGTACCACCAGCAATACCAATAATAAGCATAAATAGTAACTTTAATTTACACAAAGATAGAAATATATACTATAAAAAAAATTCTATCTTAAAGGAAAAGATAGAATTTTATTAACTATTTTTAAATGAAAATTAATTATTGATTAATTGTAATAATTCATTTATTTTTTGTGGTGTATTAAATGCGCCATTAAAAGACGTGGTGACAGTTGCAGAACTCTCGTCTTGAACACCTCTTGAAGACACGCAAAGGTGTTTGGCATCAATAATAACGGCTACATCTTCTGTATCTAAAGCTTTCTTTAAATCTTCAGCAATTTGCATCGTTAATCGTTCTTGAACTTGAGGTCGTTTTGCATAATATTGTACGATTCTATTTAATTTAGATAAGCCAATTACCTTTCCAGAAGAAATATATGCTACGTGTGCTTTACCAAAAATTGGGACAAAATGATGTTCGCAATTGGAGTAAAACGTGATGTTTTTTTCTACCAACATTTGATTGTATTGGTATTTGTTTTCAAAAAGTGCCATTTTAGGCTTATTTTTAGGATTTAACCCAGAAAAAATTTCTTCAATATACATTTTTGCTACTCGTTCCGGAGTTCCTTTCAAAGAATCATCAGTTAAATCTAAATCCAAAGCCTTCATAATTTCAGTAAAATGAAAAGCAATAATTTCTTTTTTTTCAGTGTCCGATTTTGAAAATACATTGGCTACCATTGGGGTTTCTAATGAAGTAAATAAATGGTCATTTCCTATATCTTCTACTGATATATTTGTAAGTATGTTGTCTTCAATCATAAAGTTTGATTTCATAAAATTTATTTTGTTTAACAAAAGTAGTAAATAATTAAACAAAAATGAATTATTTATATAATTATTTTATTTATGGTTCTATAAGATAAATATATACTTTGTTATGTAGAGTCTATAAGCTAAGTGAATGCCAAAAAAAAACGACCTCAATATAATTGAAGTCGTTTGTCGGGGTGGCAGGATTCGAACCTGCGGCCTCCTGCTCCCAAAGCAGGCGCGATAACCGGGCTACGCTACACCCCGTGATTGCGAGTGCAAATATACTCTTTATATTTAAATTTCAAAATGATTTTCAATTTTTTTATTGGACAAAATAATTTTACATTTACCCAACTTTACATTTTACTTATGAAAAAATATTTTTACGTATTATTACTTCTAATTGGTTTAATTTCTTGTACGTCTAAACCAAGTAAAGAGGCTATTTTAAAAATAAATGGCTATTGGGAAATTGAAAAAGTTACTTTTCCAGATGGAAATAAAAAAGAATACCAAGTTAATGAATTTATAGATTTTATTTCCATAAAAAATTTAAAAGGAACCCGCCAAAAAGTAGCGCCGCAACTTGACGGTACTTTTTTAAAAGGTGCTTTGCAAGATAAAATTAGAGTTGTAGATAGTTCGGATTCTTATTTTTTGAAAACAAAATCTAAATTTACAAAATGGGAAGAAAAAATTATCTCCGTTTCTGAAGATGAATTAGTTTTGGAAAATGAAGCAAAAATTACCTATTATTACAAAAAATTTGTGCCTTACAGTAAAAGAAAATAAAAATGAAACGATTTAATGACGATTTTTCTATTGGTGATGTAATGAAAGAGTTTATGAAAGCAACGAAGCTGGAAGCGGGTTTGGATGTCATAAATGTTAAAGAAACTTGGTATAAAATGATGGGTCCGGCTTTTAAAAATTACACGGAACAAATTGAATTAAAAAGACAGACTTTATACGTACAATTAAATTCTTCGGTTGTAAAACAAGAATTGGAATACGGAAAATCCAAAATCATAAAAATGCTTAATGAAGAACTTGGAAAAGATTTGATTAAAGAAATTGTTTTTAGGTAGAAAAGGTAAAAGGTTTTGGATATTAGGTTAAGGGTTAAAAAAAAAGGTGATTTGAAATTTCAAATCACCTTTTTTTATACGAATAACTATTTTTAGAATTGCTCTCTTCCAGCGAAGTGGAAAGCACTTTCAATAGCTGCATTTTCATCTGAATCTGAACCGTGAACGGCATTTTCTCCAATTGATGTAGCATATTTTTTACGGATAGTTCCTTCAGCAGCATCAGCAGGGTTTGTAGCACCAATTAAAGCTCTGAAATCTTCTACTGCGTTGTTTTTTTCTAAAATTGCAGCAACAATAGGTCCACGAGTCATAAATTCTACTAATTCACCAAAGAAAGGTCTTTCCGAGTGAACCGCATAAAATTTCTGAGCATCTGCAACAGTTAATTGCGTTAATTTCATAGAAACGATTTTAAAACCGCCTTCTGTAATCATGTTTAAAATTCCACCGATGTGTCCGTTTTCAACACCATCTGGTTTAATCATTGTAAATGTTCTATTTGTAGCCATTTTTCTTAAATTTTTTGCAAAGGTACTATTTAATTCCAAATTGCAAAACAGTTTTTAAAAATCAAGAGTGCTTTATATCTTAATTAATTTAAAACTGGTATGTAATGGATCGGAGTGGGAAATAATTTCTTTAATAAAAGTTTGCGAATAAAATACGCTAAAATTACTTTTTCGTTCTTGCAAACTTCCGTTTGGAAACAATTGATTTTGTATTTCGGTTATGCGTTTTAATTTTTCAAAATGTATTCGTTTTTCTGCTTTTAATAGTCTTTTCTCTAAATTATCTAATCCTTTTATTTGTTTAGCTTCTTGTGCTTTTACAGCACCAGTAAACGATTTGTCAGTTTGTTCCGCAATTTTTAATAATTCAGAAAACTGTTTTCTTAACGTATCTTTTTGTTCAGAAAAATCAATTTTTATATTTGATAATTCTTTAGTTTTTTTATTAATCAATTCTTGATTTGATAGAAATAATTCTTCAAATGAAACGCCTAAATTAGCTGATTTGGTCATTAATTTGTCTGTAGCAATTACAAACGAATTTCGTAATATTAAAATAGGAAATGTAACCTTTTGAGTTTCAAAATTATTTTTTAATTCTAACCAATACGCTATTTCGCCACCTCCGCCAATGTATGCTAAATTTGGCAATATGACTTCTTGATATAACGGTCTTAAAATCACATTTGGACTAAATTTTTCTGGATAATTTTTTAACTCGTTTAGAATTTCAGTTTCTGAAAATTCAATTTCCGAATTGTTAACTTTGTAAATATTGTTTTCAAAAATAATTCGTTCACGTAAATTATCTTCAATGTAAAACAAGTTGATTTCTCTTGGATTTACTTGAACTGCGTATTCTTTTAAATGTGCAATAGTTTTAGAAACAGCTGCGAAAGAATTTTGATGAAGTAACTCATCTTGAACATATGGTGCAAATAATGATTTCAGATTTTTATCATCGCCATCAATAATCACTAAACCTTCCGTTTTAAATAATTCATTTGCTAAATAACGTGTTGCATCTGCTAAATTAGCTTGTTCTAAATAGGTTTTTTTGAATAGATCTTTTAGATATTCGGCTGTTTCGCCAACTCCAATTGCTTTAGAAAATTCCTCAAAAGCTTCATCTAAACCATCGGTTGCTAATCTTCCAACAGGTCCGAAACTTTCTTTACCCCATTTGATTTTTTGGTCGTTAAAATGAAAATGATTTATTTCTTCAAAATCGTGATCTTCTGTCGCCATCCAATAAATAGGCACAAAATTATAATCAGAGTATTTTTGTTTTAATTGCTTGCATAAATTAATTGTGGAAGCAATTTTATAGATAAAATAAGCAGGTCCTGAAAATAAATTTAATTGATGACCAGTAGTTATAGTGAATGTTTTATCTGATTTTAGTAATTCAATATTCGTTTGAGTTTCTTGTGAAAATGGAAAATTTGAATTCTGATTTTTTAACGCTTCTGCTAAAATTAATCGATTTTCAATGGTGTAATTTTTCGCCTTCTCGGTTATTTGAGGACCAAAATTTTCTATTCGGGGAAACCTATGATATAGTGATTGTACTTCTGGTTTTTCATCTAAATAATCTACAATTAGTTTAGAAAAATAACCCGATTTTTGATACGAAATACAATCTGTTGGCATAATTTTTTTTACAAAAATAATCATTTTTCGTCATCTACAATTAATTTTTATCTTTGTAAAAACATTTCACCTTGTCAGACATTCTTTTAATCACGCCACCATTTACTCAATTGAATACGCCTTATCCTGCAACGGCTTATATCAAAGGGTTTCTAAACACTAAAAGTATTTCCGCTATTCAAATGGATTTAGGTATCGAAGTGATATTAGAATTGTTTTCAAAAAAGGGGTTGAGTTCCTTAATTCCTAAAGGTGAAATAGTTCAATTTTCAGAAAATTCGCAACGAATTCATACCCTTTGGGATGATTATGTCACAACAATAGACGCCGTTATTGCTTTTCTTCAAGGAAAAAATCCAACGTTAGCACGCCAAATTTGTAGTGGTAATTTTTTACCCGAAGCGTCTCGTTTCAATCAGTTAGATGATATGGAATGGGCTTTCGGTTCGATGGGAATGCAAGACAAAGCAAAACATTTGGCCACATTGTATTTAGAAGATATTTCTGATTTTATTGTGGAATGTGTTGATGAAAATTTCGGATTTAGTCGCTATGCAGAAAGATTGGGCAGAAGTGCCAATTCATTCGATGAATTATATGCCGAATTACAAAATGAAATCACGCATATAGATAAAATTACGCTTCAAATTTTAGAAGAAAGGGTTAAGGAAGTTCAACCGAAGTTGGTGTTAATTTCTGTGCCTTTTCCAGGAAATTTATATAGCGCTTTCAGATGTGCGCAATATATAAAATTGCATTATCCATCTATTAAAATCGCTATGGGTGGTGGCTTTCCTAATACAGAATTAAGAAGTTTAAAAGACAAAAGAGTGTTTGAGTTTTTCGATTTTATTACACTTGATGATGGCGAATTGCCAGTGGAGCTTTTAATTTCCAATATTCAAAACCCAAATTCTAATGAATTTAAACGTACTTTTTTGTTAGAAAATAATGAAGTCGTATATAAAAATAACACTACAAAATCAGATTATAAACACGCTGATGTGGGAACGCCCGATTATTCTGATTTGTATTTAGATAGCTACATTTCTGTAATTGAAATTGCCAATCCTATGCATAGTTTATGGAGCGATGGTCGTTGGAATAAACTTACGATGGCGCACGGCTGTTATTGGGGAAAATGTACGTTTTGTGATGTTTCTTTAGATTATATTAAAATTTATGAACCTATTGCGGCAAAAATTTTAGTGGATAGAATGGAAGAACTAATGGCGCAAACTGGCGAAACTGGTTTTCATTTTGTAGATGAAGCCGCACCGCCAGCATTAATGCGTGAATTAGCTTTAGAAATTCTTAAACGGAAATTAGTGGTTTCGTGGTGGACAAACATTCGCTTCGAGAAAAGTTTTACGAAAGATTTGTGCATTTTATTAAAAGCTTCAGGTTGTATTGCTGTTTCTGGCGGACTGGAAGTAGCTTCAGATAGATTGTTAGAACTGATTAAAAAAGGAGTAACAGTTGAACAAGTAGCTAAAGTCACGAATTATTTTACCGAAGCTGGAATTATGGTTCACGCGTATTTAATGTACGGCTATCCCACACAAACCATTCAAGAAACCGTAGATAGCTTAGAAATGGTGCGACAGTTGTTTCAAATTGGAAGTATACAGTCTGGTTTTTGGCATCAATTTGCGATGACGGCTCATTCACCTGTAGGCTTACATCCAGACGAATTTGGAGTAATTCCGCAACAAAATGAAATTACTTTTGCAAATAACGACATTCAGTTTATAGACAAAACTGGCATCAATCATGATAAGTTTAGTTTTGGATTGAAAAAATCGCTGTTTAATTATATGCACGGTATTTGTTTCGAGTATGATTTGCAAGATTGGTTTGAATTTAAAATTCCAAAAACAAAAATTGCTCCAGATTTTATAGAAAATGCACTTAATAATGTTGTAGATTTTTCATTAAAACCTACTGCAAAATTGATTTGGATTGGAACAACTCCAGTGGTAGATTATTTTACTAAATCCAAAAAAGGCGCTACTTGGGAAATGGCAAAAATGACGTTTTATTTTAAAACAGATACTATTGAAATTTCTATAGAAAAAGATCAAGCAAATTGGTTACTAAAAACCTTAAAATCAGTTTCAAATCAACCCGTTTTGTTAAAAGATATTAAAATGGACTTCGAATCTCAGTTTGAAGATTTTGAATTATTTTGGTTTTCAAAACCGATAAGTTTATTACGAAATTCTGGTTTGTTAGTAATTTAAAATAGGTTTTTATTTGGAGTTTTTTAGACCTGATAGGTTTTTAAGAAGACATCCAATTAGAAGACTTTTGACTTCGATTTTTTTTATAGGCTTAAAGTTGAGATACTTTATTGGCGGAAAATCAATTGGTTCTTTCTTTTTCTTCTTGATTACCAAATTCTTTTTTCTCTACATTAATATTCTTATTGCCAAATTTGTATACTAATGAAAGGCGGAATAATCGTACGTCATAGTAATTTTTATAATCTATTTGTATGTTATTTGTATAGCTGATATAAATAGGTCTATTTGTACTTAAAATATCATTTACATTGAAACTTATTTGTAATTTTTTATCAAAGGCAAAATATTTAATTGAAGCATCTAATTGACTGTACGCATTGTTTTTATCTAAATCTGAAGTTCCTTTAAAGTTATACCAATATGATATATTGAAAAGTAACTTTTTGTTTAAATTAAAATCATTACTTGTTGAAAAGTAGGTGTTTGAACCATTTAAATTTTGATTTGTAATTGGTATTAGTGATGCTGATTTGCTATAATTCCAATCAAAAGAAAACGTACTTGACAACCATTTTAATTTATCATAAGTGTAAGATTCTGAAATACCAATTATTGTTGTTTTAAAATAATTTTGTGCAATTGTTTTTTGAATGTTATCCGTATTATCCACAATAGTAATTTGTTCAAAACCATTATCAGTATGAGAATAATACACGCTATTTGACCAATTGTCATTTAATGTGTAATTTAATTCTATATTGTTTGAAAATGAAGGTTGCAAAAATGGATTACCTTCCGAATAAGAAAACGGATTGTTATACCATCTAAACGGATTTAATCTATTATAAGAAGGTCTATTTATCCTTTTGTTATAGTTTATTGAAAATGAGTTAGTTTCATTTGGTGTATAAGTAAGGTAAAAAGTTGGAAACAATTTGGCATAATTATTTGTGTTTTTTTGATTAAGCGTTTTAGAAAAACCTTCTGTTTGTGTATTTTCTAATCTAATTCCCAATTGTGTTTCCCATTTCTCATTTAATTTTTTTGTTCCGTTTAGATAAATAGCTTGTATGTTTTCTTTATAATTAAATTCGTTACTTTGAGTTGGGTCAAAAATTGGTATTCCTGTCGTGGTGTCAAAATAATCTACATTATTTTGGGTTTTAATAAATGATAATTTTCCTCCATAACTTAAATTTATCCATTTTATTGGATGTTCAAAATCAATTTTGGTCGAATAATTTTCAATATCTTGTAAATTGGTATTATTGGCGGATAAAAGATTTAAAGTATTAAAAATTCTATTATTGTCATTTTTGAATTCAAAATAATCTAAATTGATATTCATTTTTTTTCCAATCGTATCAAAAACTACTGTTGAATTAATATTTAAAGAATGATTGTTGTTTTTGACCAAATTTTCGGATAATGTATTGATATAAGAATTTATTTGAGTGTTTGTTTGATTGTAAATAGAAGTTAAACTATTTTCTGTAATTTTTGGTTTGCTAAAACTTCCTAAATATTGCATCCCAATAGTCCACTTTTCAGATGCTTTATAATCTGCTCCAATCCTACCATTTACAGAATTTTGAAAATCTCTTCTCTTGTTTTCTTCACTCCATAAACCTAAAGGATAATATATTTTATTTGTTTCAATCGGAGCATTTGAACCATTAACATAATTCAAATTTGAATATAAAGAAAGTTTGTTTTTTTGATAATCAAAATTACCACCAAAAGAACCTTTTGGATAAGTGCTTTGAATATATGAACTTCTTAAAGACGCGTTCCATTGATTTAATTTAGACTTTTTTAGTTTTATATTAATCAATCCACTATTACCTTCCGCATCATATTTTGCTGGTGGTGTGGAAATAACCTCAATATTTTTAATGTTGTCCGATGGAATGCTTTTTAGAAAATTAATCAACTCATCTCCTGATAAAAGTATAAGTTTATCATCAATCATAACTGACATATTATTTTTCCCAATCATTGAAATATTATCATTTTTGACTTTAACACGAGGTGTAATTTTCAAAGCATCAATAGCATCACCTCCGATGGCAGAGATACTGTTTTCTACGTTGAAAACTAATCTATCAACTTTACGTTCAATTAACTTTTTCTTTGAGGTTATTTTTACTTCTTGTATTTGATTATCTGGAATTATTATTTGTAAAACCCCTAAATTAAGGTTTTGATTTGCATCTAATTTTTGTGAGTGTAATATTTTTCCTAATTGCTTTGCTATTAATAGATATTCACCTTTTTCAGTTTCTATTAAAAAATTACCATATGTATTTGTGAACTCACTTTTAAATATGATTGAGTCTTTATTTTGTAATTGAACTTCGATAAATTCGATAGGATTATTTTTTTCATCTTTTATTTGTCCGTTTATTTTTATTTGCGAAAAACCGTGGTTTAAAAATAATATAATAAGTGATAAAGTAATTAAATGTCTTTTTGTCATCTGAATTTATTATTAAATAATTTTTATAATTGTATAGTGTCATTTTTTTTAAAAAAAATGCAAAAGCAAAATAGATATAATCTAAAAAGTAAACCTACAAAAAAAATCCACAAAAAAACCGCTAAAAGCGGTGTTTTTATTGTGTTACATTAAAAAAATTACACTGGCACATTCACAAATTCCATTCGTACCAAACCGTCATCGTCAATTTTTGTAAGTGTAATTTCGTGTAACGTGTTTGCTAATTCTGGGTTCCAAGGCGTTTTTACTTTTACGTAATTTTCCGTAAAACCTGTAATGTAACCTTCTTTGTTTTCGTTTTCAAATAGTACAGTGCGAGTCGTGCCAATTTGACTTTCATAATACGCTCTACGTTTTTTTACAGAAAGGCCGCGTAGCATTTTACTGCGTTTGCTTCTTATGTTAGCGGTTACAACACCTGGCATATCTGCGGCTTCCGTATTGTCGCGCTCACTATAGGTAAACACGTGTAAATACGAAATGTTCATTTCATTTAAATAATTGTAAGTCTCTAAAAAGTGTTCGTCGGTTTCGCCTGGAAATCCTACAATAACATCTACGCCAATACACGCGTGTGGCATCACCTCTTTAATCTTATTTACGCGTTCTGTATAAATTTCTCGTTGGTAACGGCGCTTCATTTTTCCTAAAATTTCATTGCTACCACTTTGTAAGGGAATATGAAAATGGGGGACAAACGTTCGGCTTTTACTTACAAATTCAATCGTTTCGTTTTTTAATAAATTAGGCTCAATACTTGAAATTCTGAGTCTTTCAATTCCTTCTATCTTATCTAATTCTTGAACTAATTCTAAAAACGTATGTTCGTGTTTTTTGTTGCCAAATTCGCCTTTTCCGTAATCGCCAATGTTCACACCGGTTAACACAATTTCTTTAATGTTTTGCTCCGAAATTTCTTTCGCATTTTTCAATACATTTTCCAAAGCATCACTTCTCGAAATTCCACGTGCTAACGGAATCGTACAATACGTACATTTATAATCGCAACCATCTTGCACTTTAAGGAAAGCACGGGTTCTGTCACCAATAGAATAACTGCCTACATAAAAATCGGCTTCTTCAATTTCGCAACTGTGTACTTCTCCCATATCGTTTTTTGATAGGTCGTTTATATAATCGGTAATTTTAAATTTTTCTGTCGCACCCAAAACCAAATCTACTCCATCAACTGCAGCTAATTCTTCAGGTTTCAGTTGGGCATAACAACCCACGGCGGCAACAAAAGCTTTGTCGTTTAGTTTCATCGCTTTTTTTACCACTTGTTTAAACTGCTTATCTGCATTTTCTGTTACCGAACACGTGTTAATTACGTAAATATCGGCTACTTCTTCAAAATCCACTCTGTCAAAACCTTCGTCATTGAAGTTTCTGGCAATAGTAGAAGTTTCCGAAAAATTCAGTTTACAACCCAGTGTATAAAACGCTACTTTTTTTCTATCAGACATACTTGTTTTCTTAGGGCGTGCCCTTTCAGGTCGTGCTATCCGTTGCAATCTTTTTTAAATGTTGCCTTCGAGTACCTCAGGCAACATTTAAAAAAGGATTTTCACTCCTATCACTCACGCAAATCGGATACAAAATTACGTAGATTTTTCTTAAGTTATAAATCTTTTAGTATCAGATTTTTAGTTAAAGCGGTTTCAAAATAAAAAATAATGGTATTTTGTTTGCAGTATTGGGTAATAGTATTATATTTGCACCCTGAAATAAAAACATAATTAACAAAAGGTTATAAGGCGTTTACACCTTTTTATTGTAAAAAGCCGCGAAACAAATTATAATCATACATTTAAAGATTTACAAAATGAGAAAAGGAATTCACCCAGAAAACTACAGATTAGTCGCTTTTAAAGATATGTCTAACGATGATGTATTCATCACAAAATCAACTGTTGAAACTAAAGAAACTATCACACACGAAGGTGTTGAGTATCCAGTTTTCAAAATGGAGATTTCAAGAACATCTCACCCTTTTTACACAGGTAAATCTAAACTTATTGATACTGCAGGTCGTATCGATAAATTCAAAACTAAATATGCTAAATTTGAAAAAAAATAATTTCAAATTATTAAATAATAATAAACCTCGAATGTATTCGGGGTTTTTTTATTTTTATAAGTCAAATTTCTTTGTAAATTTGAATCGTTAAGTTTTCATTAAACCTTTTAAACTTTTTCAATGAACTATATTCTTTTTGATGGACCTCATCGTAATGCATTGTTGCCATTTACCTTCACAAGACCTGTTGCAGATATTCGTGTGGGAATACTAACCATTCGTGAAAAATGGGAAAAACAGTTGGGTTCTACCACAACATCTATTACAGAAGACTATTTGTCTGAAAAATGGCCTATGGTAGAAATGGAAAATAATATAATGATTAATGCTTCGTTTTTACCGAATGACATTTTGGTAGCAATGATTAAAAATTTGGAACACAATCAAGCGATTTTTCAAGAAGAAGAAGTTGTGGCTTTTTATGCTAAAGAAGGAGAAGAAGTCGATTTTGATTCTTTCGAAGTAATTGAATTTTCGAATGACTGCATCAAAATAGAAAACACTTGGGATATTTTTCAAAAAAACGAGGTAGCCATTCGAGAAGATTTCGAATTGTTGACTGAAGATCGATTTTCACAACCGATACCTAAATCGGTAAATGTAATTGCGCCAGAAAATATTTTCATTGAAGAAGGCGCTAAATTAGAATTTGTAACCTTAAACGCATCAACAGGTCCTATTTATATTGGTAAAAATGCAGAAATAATGGAAGGTTCTGTTATTCGAGGTCCTTTTGCCTTGTGTGAATCGGGTAGAGTGAAATTAGCTACAAAAGTTTATGGTGCTACAACGGTTGGACCACATTCTGTAATTGGTGGTGAAGTGAATAATTCGGTTTTATTTGGCTATTCTAATAAAGGACACGATGGATTTTTAGGAAATGCAGTTTTAGGTGAATGGTGTAATATTGGTGCAGATAGCAACAATAGTAACTTAAAAAACAATTACGAAGAAGTAAAATTGTGGAGCTACGAAACAGAAAATTTCGCTAAAACAGGTTTGCAATTTTGCGGATTAATGATGGGCGACCACAGTAAATGCGGAATAAATACGATGTTTAATACGGGCACAGTTGTTGGGGTAAGTACTAATATTTTTGGAGCAGGATTCCCAAGAAATTTTGTGCCAAGTTTTAGTTGGGGCGGAGCAAGTGGTTTTACAACGTACTTAACCAAAAAAGCGTTTGAAACTGCTAAAATTGTAATGGCAAGAAGAAATGTTGAATTTTCTGAAGAAGACGCTAAAATTTTAGAACACGTTTTTGAAGAAACTAAAAAATATAGAAAAGAGTAAAAAAAAAGCGGTTTCAATATTGAAACCGCTTTTTTTATATAATTGTTTTTTTATAAATCAAATCCCATATTTACGCCTAATTTATCGGCAATAATTCGAGCAATTTTACTTCTTAATTCTGGAATTTTCACACTATTAGTAACTTCACTTGTAAACGCGTACATTAATAATGCTTTGGCTTCTTTTTTACCAATTCCACGTTGTTGCATATAAAACATCGCACTTTCATCTAACTGTCCAATAGTACAACCGTGTGAACATTTTACATCATCAGCAAAAATTTCCAATTGAGGTTTCGCGTTAATAGTTGCTTTATCACTTAATAGAATATTATTATTTTGCTGAAACGCATCTGTTTTTTGTGCTTCTTTTTCTACGAAAATTTTACCATTAAAAACACCTGTAGCGCTTCCGTCTAAAATAGTTTTATAGTTTTGATGACTTTCACAATTTGGCGTCGCGTGTTGCACTAAAGTATAATGGTCAACGTGTTGTTTGTCGCCAATAATAGTAATACCTTTTAAAGTAGAATCAATATGTTCGCCTTGATGGTAGAAGTTTAAATTATTTCTCGTGATGTTTCCTCCAAAAGAAAACGTATGTACCGAAACGTGACTGTCTTGTTTTTGAGCAATGTATGTATTGTCAATTAAATTCGCAGTTTGTAAATCGTTTTGCACTTTATAAAAATCAACAATAGCGCGTTTTTGAGCAAAAATTTCTGTAACCGAATTTGTTAAAACGGGATTGCTATTTAAACTCTGGTGACGTTCTACAATTTGTACGTGTGCATTTTCGCCTACAATTATTAAATTTCGAGGCTGTGTCATTAATGCAGCTTCAGAACCTGTTGAAAAATATAAAATTTCAATAGGTTTGTCAACCACTTTGCTCTTTGGAATATTTACATACGCACCTTCTTGAGAAAAAGCAGTGTTTAATGATGTTAAACTATCATCTTTATTCGCAATTTTGTTGAAATATTCGTCAATGAACATTTTGTATTTTGGCTTGTTTAAAGCCGAGGACATCAAGCAAACATCTAAACCATCGTGTGTGGTGGATGATAAATGAGAACTGAATTTTCCGTCAATAAATACAACTTTATACGTGTCCACTTCATTTAAGAAGTATTTTTTTACATCAGCAAATTCTACTGTATTTTCTTTTTTAGGAAATACACTAAAATCATTTTTTAAAATGGCATTTAACGAGGTATATTTCCAGGCTTCCTCTTTTTTAGTAGGAAAACCTTTATTTTCAAAGTGTTTTATAGCTGAAGTTCTAATGTCGTGTAAATCATTGTTTACATCAGCAATTTTTTCTTCAAACGCCATAAAAGACGATAGTATTTTTTCTTTTAATTCCATTTTTCTTGACTTTACGACTTTTGACTTTCGACTACTTCGTTTTTAATCCAATCGTATCCTTTTTCTTCTAATTCTAATGCTAAAGAGGCATCGCCAGATTTAACGATTTTTCCATCCATTAAAACGTGTACAAAATCAGGAACTATATAATCTAATA
>NZ_JAGNYF010000088.1 GCF_017985075.1 Flavobacterium sp. | reverse complement strand
CATCGTCGTTCGATGATTATTTTGTTTACAGATATGTTTATCGACGAAGATAATGAAAAACTATTTAGTGCTTTGCAGCATTTAAAGCATAATAAACATAAGGTGGTTTTGTTTCACATTTTTGATAAAAAAACAGAGTTGAATTTCGATTTCGATAACACACCAAGAAAGTTTATCGATATGGAAACTGGTGAAGAAGTAAACGTATTTGCCGAAAACATGAAAGAAAGTTACGAAAAAGTAGTAAATACTTATTTTGAAAACATAGCCAATACGTGCGCTTCTTATAAAATTAAGTATGTTCCAGTTTCAGTGGATGAAAATTTTGAAAAAATACTTACTACATATTTAGTTGAAAAACAGAAGTTTGGATAAGTAATGGTTCTTATTTCTGATTTTTTTTATTAAAATATTTGCAAGTTAGAAAAACTGTAGTATATTTGCACTCGCATTACAGCAACGGTTTGGTAGTTCAGTTGGTTAGAATACCTGCCTGTCACGCAGGGGGTCGCGGGTTCGAGTCCCGTCCAGACCGCAACATTTGGGAAGCATTCTAAGAAATTAGAATGCTTTTTTGCCCAAATATCTTGAGTGTTCAAGAGAAACGTAGTTGTGTTGTTTAGTCCGCCTTGGCGGACAAAGGTTTAGTAGTTAGACCAATGAAAAGCTTTCCACTTTGTGGATGGCTTTTTTGATTTATACTCTTCTCATTTACTTTTTTAGCCTTACAAAGGTGTAATTCATAGGTTTTTTTTTCATTAGAACTGATTTTTTTAAATAAATACTTATTTTATAGATAAATTACTTATATTTAGCCACTTAAAATATAAAATTAATATTTAATACCTATAAAATGAAGAAAAAATTACTTGTATTATTACTTCTTTTGAGTGTAGCCATTAACACTGTTAACGCTCAATGTTTGCCACCATCGAATGTTTTTGTGTCAAATATTACAACCAATTCTGCTACACTTTCTTGGGTGCCGAATACTTCGACAACACCTTCAGAATACAACATTCAATTATTTATGAATGGAACAGTTGTTGCAGGAAATTTTGCTACTCAAACGAGTCCATTTGTTTTAACTGGTTTACCTTGTGGAACAACTTGTTCAGCTCAAATTGTTTCGGTTTGTTCACCTAATGTTATTAGCGCACCAAGTGCTTTATTTACTTTTACTACTTTGCCTTGTCCGCCTCAGTTTGGTCAACCTCAAAGTATGACGACTTGTGTAACAAACGGATTCGGATGTTTCAATTTAGCAAGTAATACACAAAATATTTTAGCAAATCAACCTGCAAATTTATATACTGTAACGTATCATTCTTCTCAAGCAGATGCTGTTTCTGGTGCTAATCCATTGGTTAGCCCACATTGTGTGAATCAAGGAAGTTATACTGTTTTTTCTAGAGTTACTGAAATTTCTTCTGGAAATATGATGCAAATTAGTGGCTTTACAATAAATGCTGTTGACTATCAAGTTATGCCAGCTTTAAACCCTATGGTGCAATGTGATGATAATAACGACCAACAAGTTGTTTTTGATTTAACTACTTCACAAGCAGTAATTAATACAAATAATGCATTAGTTTATTATCCAACATTGGTTGCAGCACAAAACCAAGTAAACCCACTAACACCTGCTACTAATTTTGTAGTTCCTGTTTCTGCTTCTAGTAGTACTATTTTTATTAGAGAGATTATTGCAGATGCATGTGATAAAATATACCCAAGAACTGTTTTTGCACAATCTAATTGTAATTTAGCTTCATCATGTGCAAATGCTAATTTATTGTGTAATTCATTAGGAATTCCATTCTCAAATACAATTAGTGTTGCTAGTACAAGTAATGCAGGATGTCTGGGCACTACGCCAAATCCAACATGGTTTTACTTACCAATTAGTGCTTCTGGAAGTATTAATTTAGTAATTACACAAGGAAATAACGCACCTAGTTTTAACAATCAAGATGTAGATTATATTATTTACGGTCCTTTTACAAGTGGTACACCAAGTTGTAATTTAGTAGGGCCAAGTAATATCGTAAGTTGTAGTTATTCAGCTGCTTCTACTGAATATCCTGTGATTCAAAATGCACAAGCTGGACAATATTATTTAATGATGGTTACTAATTTCTCCAATCAAAATGGATTTATAACTATTAATAATATGTCAACTTCTACAGGGGTAATAAACTGTACAGGTTTTACATTTAATGCCTTTTTAGATTCAAATAATAATGGTACAAAAGATACTGGAGAAGTGAATTTCCCTTTAGGAAAGTTTACACATGAGAAAAATGATAATGGCTTGGTTCATAATGTAATAGCTCCAACAGGATCATTTAGTATTTATGATATGGTTACTACTAATTCATATGATGTTTCTTTTGTAGTAAACCCAGCATATGCAACTATGTATAATGTAAATCCTTCTCAGTTTTTGAATTTAACTCCAACAGGAGCTGGAATGACAACTTATAATTTTCCAGTAACATCGCTTCAAAATTATAACGATTTAGGAGTCGCAGTTGTTCCGTTTAATGCGCCAAGACCAGGATTTAATTATATTAATAGAATTGTCTACGCGAATTTAGGAAATCAAATTATTCCTTCTGGAACGATAACATATACAAAACCTAGTGCAGTATCAATTGTATCTACTAATCCAGCGACTACTAGTACAACAACAGGTTTTACTTATAATTTTATCAACTTGTTACCTTTTGAGGTAAGAACTGTTGATGTAGTTATGTTAGTGCCTACTATACCAACTGTGAATGCGAATGATTATTTGGTAAGTCAAGCTTCTATAGTTCCAACTACTGGCGACGTAGTTCTTGAAAACAACACAAATACTTTAACTCAAATGGTTGTAAATGCTTACGATCCAAATGATAAAATGGAAGCACGTGGCCCTCAAATATTACATTCTAGTTTTACTTCTAATGATTATTTATACTACACAATCCGTTTTGAAAACACTGGTAACGCTAGTGCTATTAATGTAAGAATCAATGATGTATTAAATAGTAAATTAGATGAAAGTACATTATCAATGATTAGTTCTAGTCATGCATATGAATTAGACAGAGTAGGTACAGAATTGAATTGGAAATTTAATAATATTCAATTACCTGTTTCGGTTGCCAACTCTACAATCGGAAAAGGTTATGTAACTTTCAAAATCAAACCAAAAGCGGGGTATGCTGTTGGTGATATTATTCCAAACGCGGCATCAATTTATTTTGACTATAACCCAGCAATTGTAACAAATACGTTTACAACTGAATTTGTGGCGTTATTAGAATCAGAATCATTTAATACCAATGAGTTTATGGTATATCCAAACCCAACGAATTCAATATTGAATATTCAATCTAAAAATAATCAAACTATTTCTGAAGTAAATGTTTACGATTTATTAGGTAAAAAACTTACCAATAAAAAAGTAACTGTTTCAACTACAGAAATTGATTTAACAAATTATACTCCAGGATTATATGTATTAGAAGTTATTTCAGCAGATAATCAAAAAAGTATTCATAAGATTGTAAAAAAATAATCTTAATAAAATAAGAAAAAATCCCGATTTATTCGGGATTTTTTTATGTCTAATTATGAGGAATTTTATGTGTTAAAATAAAAACAGAGAAAATCAATAAAACATATTCTATAATATTGTATTTTTGAAAATCTAAATAGTTGAAAATCAAAATGAATAAAGTAATTGCTTTTTTTCTAATATTTTTATTGCAATCGTGTCAGTTTTTCGATAAGAAAGTGCCGGATGAAGACGTATTATTAGAACAAGAACTCAAAAAAATAAATTGGAAACAAGTAGATGAATTTCCTTCATTTACAGTTTGCGATTCTTTATCTGATACTTACAGTAAACAAACTTGTTTTTATGAAACACTTTCTTCGCAATTACATGCTAAATTGAAAGATGATAGTATTGCTAAATTATTTCCGCAATTAGATACCATTCAAGTAAAAGTAATTATTTCATCAAATTCGGATGTAAATTTTGAAGCTATTATTTCGGATTCAATTACATATGATAAAGTGCAATTAGATAGCATTTTTCAATTGCGATTAACTGATTTTCCGAAAATTAATCCAGCTATAAAAAGAGGGATCCCTGTAAAATCAGAATTTCAATTACCAGTAGTTTTACAGAAATAAGAATAAACTTTGGTGATTAATTATTTCTTTTTGGTTTAAAAATCAACACAAAATAACTCCCAATTAGTACTGGTAAAACTACATTTGCCAGCCACATAAAAGTACTGATAAACAAAACTACGTAGTCATCAATATGTAATTTATTAAAAAACCAAATCGCCACACTTCCTTTTACTACAAAATCTAAAAATTGAAAAGAAGGTAACGAACTGGCAATAAAATATACCGCAGTTATTGTAGCCATTAACGTAAAATAGTCAATTTTCACACCAAACAACACAAACAAAAAATAATATTGATGCGAAAAAGTGACATATCTTGCAAATGCCAATAAAATATTTTTCCGATGTGTTCTTTTAGGTATTTCACCAATTTTTTCTAAAAATAATTTTATTGAATAGCCTTTTATATTTGCGTTTTTTGTCAAAAACATAAAAACACCAATGAAGAAAACGATGGTTACAAGCATTATAAAGTAAAACGTATAACCCAAATATAAAAGACCGATTAACCCGAATATAACAGCAATAATTAACTGAATTCCATTACAAATTACGTTTAAAAACAAAATTCGTTTGGTTTCGTTTTTTGGAAAATAAAGCGCTTTTCCAGCATATTCACCAATTCCGTTTGGAGTAAATAGTCCTGCAGTTACACCAGTTAAAACTTGTTTTGTAGCCGTGTAAAGCGAAATTCTTTCAACTACTTCAACCAAATTCCGCCATTTCAAAATTTCTAAAAACCGATTTAGAACACTAAATCCAAACATAAAAATTATCCAAGAAAGAGTAAATTTATGTTGTACTATCCCTGAAAATTGAGTCCAACTCAGTTTGTCATCGTGAGCTAATTTGTCATATATAAAATAAAAAGCACCAAAAACAATCGTAAGTTTTATTATAAGTGTGAGATATTGTTTAGTTTTGTTTGAAATCATTTTGCAAAGAAAAGAAAATTAAGAGTTATTTCGCAGAGTTACACAAAGTATCTCAGAGAGACACAAAATAATTTAGCGTTACTTTGCGACTGACTTTGTGAATATCTGTTAAAAAAATATGTCAAACGAACGCATCATTCTCGGTATCGATCCAGGAACTACTATTATGGGTTTCGGACTCATCCGTGTGGTAAATAAAAAAATGGAGTTTATTCAGTTAAACGAATTACAACTTAATAAAATGGACGATCATTATATGAAGTTGAAACGAATTTTTGAGCG
>NZ_JAGNYF010000087.1 GCF_017985075.1 Flavobacterium sp. | reverse complement strand
CCAAGAATTATGGGTATCGGACCGGTAAAGGCCATTCCAAAAGCGTTATCTCAAGCTGGATTGACATTAAATGATATCGATTTAATTGAATTGAATGAAGCATTTGCTTCTCAGGCATTAGCCGTAACTCGAGAATTAGGTTTAAATCCTGATATTATTAACGTAAACGGAGGAGCAATTGCTTTAGGTCATCCACTTGGTTGTACAGGTGCAAAATTATCGGTACAATTATTTGAAGAAATGAAATTAAGAAAATCTAAATACGGAATAGTTTCGATGTGTGTTGGAACAGGACAAGGAACTGCTGGGATTTTCGAATTGATGTAAAATAATTAGAGGAACACAGATTTGAGAAATTTTTAAAATTTTATTAATTTCTTCAATCTGTGTACCAAAATAAAAACTTTAAAATAATATAAAAATGGAAGATATCACAAGAGGAGGACAGTTCCTTGTAAAAGAAACAAAGTGCGAAAATGTTTTCACTCCAGAAGATTTTAACGAAGAACAAATTATGATGCGTGATTCTGTTAAAGAATTCGTAGATAAAGAACTTTGGGCACATAAAGATAAATTTGAGAAAAAAGATTACGCATATACCGAACAATGTATGCGAAATGCGGGTGCATTAGGGTTTTTAGGAGTTGCAGTTCCAGAAGCGTATGGCGGATTAGGAATGGGATTTGTAAATACAGCTTTAGTCTGCGATTATATTTCAGGAGCAACAGGTTCGTTTTCAACCGCTTTTGGTGCGCATACAGGAATTGGAACAATGCCAATTACATTGTATGGAACTGAAGAACAAAAACAAAAATATGTACCCAAATTAGCTTCTGGCGAATGGTTTGGTTCATATTGTTTAACTGAACCAGGTGCCGGTTCGGATGCAAATTCTGGAAAAACTAAAGCGGTTTTATCTGCTGATGGAACACATTATTTAATCTCAGGACAAAAAATGTGGATTTCAAATGCTGGATTTTGTAATGTAATGATTGTTTTTGCTCGTATCGAAGATGATAAAAACATTACAGGTTTTATTGTAGAATACGATAGAGAAAATACAAACGGAATCACTTTAGGTGAAGAAGAACATAAATTAGGTATTCGCGCAAGTTCAACACGTCAAGTTTTCTTTAATGAAACTAAAGTTCCTGTTGAAAATATGTTAGCTGGTAGAGGTGAAGGTTTCAAAATTGCAATGAATGCTTTAAATGTCGGTCGAATTAAATTAGCAGCTGCTTGTTTGGAAGCACAAAGAAGAACCATTTCTGGAGCTGTAAATTACGCCAACGAAAGAATTCAGTTTAATACACCAATATCAAGTTTTGGTGCCATTCAAGCTAAATTAGCAGAGATTACCACAAATTGTTATGTAGATGAAAGTGCAACTTACAGAGCTGCTGGAGATATTCAAAACAGAATTGAAACTCGTGAAGCGGAAGGTAATTCTCAACAAGAGGCAGAGTTAAAAGGTGTAGAAGAATATGCCATTGAATGTTCTATTTTAAAAGTTGCCGTTTCAGAAGATGTGCAACATTGTACTGATGAAGGTATTCAAATTTTTGGTGGAATGGGATTCTCTGAAGATACACCAATGGAATCGGCTTGGAGAGATGCCCGTATTGCTCGTATTTATGAAGGGACAAACGAAATTAATCGTATGCTTTCTGTAGGAATGTTGGTTAAAAAAGCGATGAAAGGCCATGTTGATTTAATTGGTCCAGCTATGGCTGTAGCCGAAGAATTAATGGGAATTCCATCTTTTGATGTGCCTGATTATTCAGAATTTTTAGCAGAAGAAAAAGAAATGGTTGCTAAATTGAAAAAAGCATTTTTAATGGTAGCAGGAGCGGCTGTTCAAAAATTTGGAGCTGAATTAGAAGCGCATCAACAACTTTTAATGGCTGCAGCCGATATGTTAATTGAAATTTATATGGCAGAAAGTGCCGTTTTGAGAACTGAAAAAATGGCAAAAAAATTAGGTACTGATAAAGTAAGTGACCAACTTGCTATGACTCAATTGTACTTATATAATGCGGTTGATATTGTTACTCAGAAAGGAAAAGAAGGAATTGTTTCTTTCGCAGAAGGCGACGAGCAACGTATGATGTTAATGGGATTACGCCGTTATACAAAATATTTAAATATGCCAAACGTAGTGAAATTACGTGAGCAAATTGCTGCTAAAGTCATCGCGGAAAATAAATATTGTTTTTAATATTTAATTAGTTTGTGTAAAAAAGTCCTGAGAAATCAGGACTTTTTTTATTGAATTTTTTTTCAGTCTCTTGTTTAAAAAACCGAAATTTATTATCTAATTTCCAATTAAGTATTCACTTCTAAATCTTTAATATAATCTTCATTTTCATAGAAAAACCGTTCAAAAGCATCCATTTTATCATAGAAAAAATTAAAAATGGTTTCCCAATCTGTTTTTCGGTTCAAACTCACATCTGATAGTTCTACCCAAACACGACTTATAATTTTACCACTTTCTAAATAATGCTCTCTGTCAAAAATAACATCTGTCAAAAATTCATTCACCAAAATTTCTTTTAAAGATTCCACTTTCTCAAAATAGATTTTTCGTTTATTTTCGTCTTTTGGTTCAATATCTAACATTACATAAGCTTTTTTATTATCCACATTAAATTTAAACGTAACGTCTTTAATTTTAGTGTTATACAGCAACCATTTTCTTGGATATTCGTTTCCAAAAGTGCTCCAAAATTCTTTCTTTATTAATTGCGCGTCAGCTTTACTATACATTTTTGTAATTATTTTTTGTAACTTTATAAAATAGAAATCTAAAAATGGAATTCACTCACTTTATAAATAATATCGCAAATTTAAAGAAAGAAAAGTTGTTAGCCACAGATGCGCACATAAAAATGGCACCTTTGGAACGAATATCTTATCTAAAGGACAAATCGTATTCTGAAATTGAACCCAAAAATGCCGCAGTTTTAATGTTGGTGTATCCAAAAAATGAAATGGCACATTTAGCTTTAATTGTACGCAATACCTATCCTGGAGTGCATTGCATTCTTCTCAAATTAGTTTTCCAGGCGGAAAAGAAGAATTTGAAGATGGAACATTAGAATTTACAGCACTTAGAGAAACCGAAGAAGAAGTTGGCGTTCAAATGAATAAAGTTGAAATTATTAGACAATGTAGTGAGATTTATATTCCGCCAAGTAATTTTTTAGTTACTCCATATTTAGGTTTTTCAAAGGAAAATTTACAATTTATTCCGAATCCCGATGAAGTGCAACGCGTATTAGAATTCCCAATTCATCAACTGCTTAATGATAAAACTATCGTACAAACGAAAATGACTACTTCTTATGCTGTAAATATTGATGTACCTGCTTTTGAAGTCGAAAATTTCTTAATTTGGGGTGCTACTGCAATGATGCTCAGCGAGTTAAAAGAGTTAATTAAAAACGCAATGAAGTAGTATAAAATTACTAAATTTGCATCGTTTTTAAAACGCAATTCGTATGGGATTATTCAAAAGAAATCCGTTTGGACATATATTATTCATCAAAAAATGGTTAATCCGTATTTTTGGTGCATTAACTCATAGTAGATACAGAAGTTTTAATAATTTACAAATTGATGGCTCGGATATTATTCGAAATTTACCAGATAGAAACGTGCTTTTTATTTCCAATCATCAAACGTATTTTGCAGATGTAACCGCTATGTTTCACGTGTTTAACGCAGCTTTAAAAGGACGGGAAAATAATATTAAAAATGTATTTTACTTGTGGCAGCCGAAATTAAATATTTATTACGTTGCAGCTAAAGAAACAATGCAAGAAGGTTTATTGCCAAGAATTTTAGCTTATGTTGGTGCTATTACTGTAGAACGAACTTGGCGTGCTGAAGGTAAAGATGTGCAAAGAGATGTGAATCCGAATGATACTGAAAATATTAAAATTGCATTAGAAGATGGTTGGGTAATTACATTTCCGCAAGGAACTACCCGTTCTTTTAAACCAGTACGAAAAGGAACGGCACATATAATTAAGCAACATAAACCAATTGTTGTACCAATTGTAATTGATGGGTTTAGAAGATCATTCGATAGAAAAGGATTGTTTGTAAAGAAAAAAGGGATTTTGCAATCAATGGAAATTAAGCCGCCATTAGATATAGACTACGAAAACGATTCAATCGAAAAAATCGTTGAACAAATAGAATATGCCATTGAACAACACGCTTCGTTTTTAAAAGTAATTCCTCTGGAAGATTTAGAAGAAGCTTCTAAATTAGATAGAGAACGTCAATGGAAATATTAAAAAAAGTCCTGATAAAATTTTATCAGGACTTTTTTTAATACTCTATTTTCTGTAGCTCATTATAATTTCGTTTTAATCTTCTTAACAGAAAACCATACAACAATTTGTAAAATAAATAGAAAACTAAAATTAAAAACAGCACTAATAAAGCACAACAAATAACAAATAAATATTCGTATTTATCTAATAAGACGCTTAAATTGGCATCATATTTACTTTGAAAGTATACTACAATTATTCCTGTTATCCCAGCAATTATTAAATTATACCAAACATAATATTTTACAATTTTTCTTGTCTTAATGATGTCTTTCATTAAATTATTTACTGATGAAGTGGCACTTATGTTTCTTAAATTTTTGTAGAAATAAAATATAAAAACCAACAATACCAGTATATTAAATATAGTAACGGTTTTCTCAATTTCATAAATATGAATTTGATTGAGTTTGTTTTTTAAATTTTCATCATAAAATAACGACAAATCCATTAGTCTTAAAACTAAGAATTCAACTATACTAATAATAAAAATCCATTTTACAATAGAAGAAGAACTTTTGTGCAACATACCATAAATTTCATTTTCTGAAACTTGTTTAAATTGCCCATCGTTTTTCTTCCAATCTTTTTTTAATAATTCTAATTCATCCATAAGTTACGGATTTAATGTTTTTTTAAGTTTCCCTTTAATTCTGTTCATTTTCACACGTGCATTCACTTCGCTAATCCCCAGTGTTTCTGATATTTCAGTGTAATCTTTGTCTTCTAAATATAAAAACATCAAAGCTTTGTCTATGTCATTTAACTCCGCAATGGCTTTATACATTAATTTTAATTGTTCTTCTTCTTCAAAATTATATTCATCTGTTTTGATACGATGAAATTCTGAGTCAAAAGGCGTAGTTTCAATACTTCTTTTCTTTTTGCGATATAAAGTAATTGCTGTATTTAGTCCTACACGATAGGCCCAAGTAGTAAATTTTGATTCCCCTCTAAATTTCGGAAACGCTTTCCATAACTGAATAGTAATTTCTTGAAACAAATCATTATGCGCGTCTTGATCAGAAGTATAAAGTCTACAAATTTTGTGGACAATATTCTGATTTGC
>NZ_JAGNYF010000086.1 GCF_017985075.1 Flavobacterium sp. | reverse complement strand
ATGTATCCAACATTATTTTTTACTTCTTGTTTTACGAAAGCTGTCATATTATCTTTTTAAACTAAAGTGAGATTTAAATTCTTTCTGAACGCCATCTTCTGTATATTCAATTTTAAACCAATAATCCGTTGAAGGTACTTCTTCACCATTTAATTTTCCATCCCAGCCACTTGCATACGGATTTATTTCTTTTATTAATTTTCCGTATCGGTCAAAAATATAAATTTTAGCTTTAAATTCAGGTGTTAAGCCAGATATGTTCCAAGTATCGTTATAGGTATCGCCATTTGGCGTAAAATAATTTGGAAACGAAATAGTAGTTACTGTGTTGGATTGTTTAATAGGTAAACACCCATTTACATCTTTAGCATAAACCGTATAAACACCATTTGGCAAGTTTGTAAAAACTGGACTGGTTTGCCAATCTACTTGATTTAAACTAAATTCATACGAGCCAAATCCGCCAATTACTTCAGCCTGAATGGTTGCTAATCCACTAGCAAAAATTTCAGAAACCAATTCTAATTTTACAGAATTAGGTGCCGAAGAAATAAACAATTCTGTTTGATCTTCTTTTGAACATAGTGTCGCGGTATTGGTTACAACTACTTTATAAATTCCGGATGTACCCGCATTAAAAATAGCATTTTCTAGACCACCTGTTGAATTTGGATTGGTAGGCGTCCAAGTATAGGTATAATTGCCTGGCACGGTTGGTGTGGCGTTAATTGCAAAACTTCCAGCTCCCGAACCTGGTTGAACACATAATAGTTTGTACTCAATAATATCAAAATTTGGTAACGGATTTACTTTTAAATCTAAATATTGACCCAAACCAACACAATCATTATTTGTATTACTGTCTATTCTAACCCAAATATGTTGAAGGTTTGGAACTGTATTTCTAAAGTCGTTTGGATTTGTGGTGTCTATTGGGTTTGTTTCTGCTAAAGCTTGTGCTTCAGTGGTATAATACGTTACTGTTAAGTTAGAGCTATTTGTAAATAAAGCCAAAATGGTATTAGTTGCCGATGCAAAACTATTCGTAGCAGATGAAAAACTAAAATAATCAATGCCGTCAGTATCTGGATCGTTTAAATCGATATAATCATCACATTCTTCCAATACAATTTTTTGAAAAGTAGCTGGAATTTGTGTAGCTGAAACTAGTAAATTTACTTGTGCCGTTCTAAAACAACCATCAGCATTTTCAATTCTTGCCCATACGATTCCGTTATTAGGAGAATTATAAGCGGTATCATTTACTATTTGGCTGGAATTGTTTTGAGCGTCTGCTTGCGTTAAGAAATATTTAAAATTCAAATTACTTTGATTAGATAAAAGTACGTTCGCTTCTGTTAAATTAAAATCGGTAATTGAATCGGTGTCACTATCACATTGTTTTAATGTTACTGAAGAATTTATTATAGGCAATGGCGTTACTACAACATTAAAACTTGTGGTATTGAAACAATTTGTTAGCGTATTGAATAGTCTAACATAAATGATACTAGTTGTACCCGTATATGATATAATAGCGTTTGTTCCTGATACTGCCTCGTTTAGTAATAAATGGTACGTAACAGAAACGTTAGCTTGATTATTTAATATTTCAGCCGTTTTTAGAGCTAAATTAAATGTAGTTTGACCGTTAGTGTCATTTCCATCTAAAGCATCATCACAGGCTTTTAAATCTGTAATAGTTACTAAAGTTGGCACATCATAATTAGTAACTACTACATTTGAAGATAATGCCGGACAAACGCCACTTGCTGGAATGGTATAGGTATAGGTTCCACTTAAATCAACTGCTGGATTAAAAGTACTATTTGGTCTATTTACACCATTTAAAGACCAAGTTCCACTTGTAGTAACATTGGTTCCAAGTAATGGAAATAAATCAAAAGAAGTTGCACTTTTACAAGTATCTTTTGTCGTATTTGTACCTGCGTTATTGGCTTGTTCTATGGTAACATTCACTTTTACACTAATAAAAGTTAGCGCTGTATTACATGTTTTTGTAAATGAATAAATATATTCACCCGCAATATTCACTGTTGGATCGAAAATATTTCCTGCTAATGGCGCACCTCCAGTAGGCACTGTCCAAGTTCCTCCTGTTTCTGGATTTCCATTAATAGCGTCAAATAAATTGGTAGTAGTGGATGAACAAACAGCAACAGGTGTATCTTGTGGTGCACTTCCAAAACCTGAATAGTAACCTGCATAACCTGCCGCACCACTTGCTCCAAAAACACCTACTGCTAATGGACCAGTTGATACTACATTTACGTTTCCAGTATATCCCGAAATTCTATAAGTAACCCAATCAGCATTTCCAAGAACCGCTTGAGATTGAGTCGTATTAATTGGATTTCCGTTGATAGTTATTGATGCATTAGAATATGTTAAAATCATTAAGTCCGCATTGTAAGTAGATGGTCCAATTTCATTAATTGCTGGTAAATAAACGGAGTTTTGAAAAAAGCAACTAAGTGGCGGTATAAAATTCAACCCAGAAGTAGGATAAGAAGAAGCTCCACCAATTAATTGATAGGCAAAAACGGGTTTAGATGATTTTACATATATGTTTTTATTAGTAGCACTTCCTTGATATTGTGAATTTGGTACTAAATAATAATCACCCGCATTTAAAGTAATTGCTGCTACGGTATTCCCATTTACGAAAATTTGAGTATTATCTTCATTTGCAATAATTAAGGGTAATTCCATTTGAGGTAAACCGTTTCCTTCGATAAAAATATATTCTGTTCCAATTTGAGAAGAAGATACTATTTGATCTAAAGTAAAATCTGATCCATTATTTGATACGCCCCCAGTAGCATTACCAGTGCTAACCGCTACAGGTTTTGTTGCAGTTAATAATGCGCCTATAAAGCCAGTCCAGTTTGCGTTTACATCTGTATAACCTGAAAAAACAATTGACTCTCCTTCATTTAATGTAAATGTTTGAGTATCAGAAGTTATATTTCCTGTGCCAGAAACAAATACCACATTAGAATTATAATCCGATAAATTTATCACGGTATTGTTTTCTGTAGCCATAACACTGGAAACAAAATTTCTAATTGAAACTTCTCCACCTTGTGGCGTGCTTCCTAATCTGAAAGAAGTTCCTATCCCTGGTCTTCCTTTTGAAATTAGCGTTTCTGCATGATTCATTGCACGCATTCTAAAACTTACATAAAAGTCTTTAGTGCCTTGTAAAATAAGTCCTTTGTCATTTTTAACTATATTAACATCGCTAACGTCTAAAAACATTTGAGTAGGTTGTCCAGAACCTAAAGGAACCACTACTGGTGTAGATTGTGAAATTGTAAAAGGTGAACCCGTAATTGGCGTTCCATTACCTGATGTTACCGTTACTTGAAACGGAACGGTTTCTGGAGTTGAAATATACAAATAATGATTTTCAATTGCAGTATCATCTCTTGAGTGCAATGGCGGCAGCCAATGCTTGTTACTCAACTGAGCATTACTTGTAAAAAACGTTAAAACAGTAAGTAAAATATATATTTTTTTCATTTGTTGAAAGTATAGAATAGCAAATTTATTCTATTTTTATTTAATTCTATTTATAATAACAGAAAAAGGTACCTTTAGGTACCCTTTTTTACTTTTTATTAAAAAGATTATGGGTTAATTTGAAATGCCTGTGTTACATTTGGAGCTGCTCCTCTAACATTAATGGCATTTCCGGAAGCATCCATTACAAACGCAACGAAACTCATATTACTTACATTAGCTATATTTGCAGGCACAGGAACAGTAAAGTTTTTTGTAACTATTGCTCCAGCATTTGTTCCTATTAATGCGTCGCCGTTAACTAAATCAGTTAAACATGCTCTTAAAACATGGTTGTGTTCAAAATTAACAATTGGATTTTGTCCATTAAAATATGACGTTGCGTTTACTTGATTGTAAATTAAACCATCTTCTAAAACATAAACTACAAGTTTTAAATCAGAAAAATTCGAAACAAATTTAATATTTACATCTAAATTAATAGTACCACCAGAAATTGTTGAATTTAAGGCAATTCCTAAATCAACATTTGGTTTAATTTGGTTTTTTACTTCTGTTGGGGAACTAGAATTACTCCATTGTGTTCTTCTGTTTAATTTTGCAGCTGGATAGCCAGAAATGTCTAACAATTGCTCAAGAGCTAAAGCATTAAAGTTATAAGGATCTGAAAAAGAACCAGAACTTCTATGGATAGAAACTGGATAAGCACGAAGTTGTTGATTTTGAACTTGTTCAATTCCATGTAAAACCCTAGGACAATATTGACACCAAGTACCAGTATAATCTTCAATTAGAACATTTTTTAAAAATTTTCCAGATATTGGTTGTTCAATAATCTCAGAACTTACTGAATTATCTTCCCAGTCATTTGATATGCATGACACATTTATTAACCCTAAAAAAGTAATTGCAGCGAACAGAATTTTTCTCATATAATTTTATGTTTTTCAGTAGTTTGGCGTGAAACTTCTTATGCAAATTTAAAAAAATTTTTTATAATGCTGGAAATATCTTTTATTTGCTAATAAATAACTTTAGAATAATGAAAAAACTAGTTTTAAATGTAATGCTATTTATTTGTGCATTAGGGTTTTCGCAAAAAAAATTACCAAGTGTAACACTTAAAAATTTAGAAGGAACAACCGTTTCTACTACTCAAAATTTTATAGAAAAAGATAAAGTATATGTGTATTGTTTTTGGGCTACTTGGTGCGCGCCTTGTATTCAAGAGTTAGATGCAATTAATGAGGTGTACGAAGATTGGAAATCACAAGCCAATGTAGAAGTTATTGCCGTTTCAATTGATGATGCTAGAACCAATAAAAGAGTAAAACCTTTAGTTAACGGGAAAGGCTGGGAATACACGATATTAATGGATACCAATCAAGATTTTAAAAGAGCTTTAGGCATTTCAAACCCACCTTTTACTGCAGTAGTTAAAAACGGAGAAATTGTTTTTACTCAAAATGGTCATACGCCAGGAAGTGAAAATCAGTTATTGGAACAAATTAAAGCGCTAAAATAATGAAAAAATTAATCAGCTTTACGTTTTTATTTTCAGTACTTTTTTCTTTCGGACAAAATGCAGATTCTACAAAAACGAAATTAAAAGTGTATGGAAGTTTTGAAAGAAATGGGCAATGGTACACAAATGATAAAAACAGAGGAATCAATCACGATACTGTGCCATTACGCGCCAACAATTATTTCAATATAAATTTCAATTACAAAAAATTTACTTTTGGAACGCAAGTAGAATCCTACATGAATGAGGCATTATTAAATTTTAATCCAAAATATAAGGGTACAAATTTTGCTACGTATTATGCCAATTATAAATCCAAAAAATTAGATATAACTTTAGGTCATTATTACGTACA
>NZ_JAGNYF010000085.1 GCF_017985075.1 Flavobacterium sp. | reverse complement strand
CCACAATTCACGACCAGCATTGAAAACGGCTTGGGCTTCTTCCGAGAAAACAAGCCCCCCAGCCCCCGAAGGGGGAGTTGGAGCTGTTTGTTGAAACAACGTTGGTTGCTCCCCTCCTTCGGAGGGGTTGGGGGAGGCTATTTTCCCCTTCATAAAATCTGTCATAAAGTTGCTGGCAAATTTGTCTTGGGCATTGACGTCATACTCCGTAAACGGAATCCAGTGGTTGGTGCCGAATTGACTTTGGATATTATTATTAAATAAAGTATAGGTTAAACAATTAGATTGAAATTCAGTATCACTAAGCCAGCCGTCATTTGGGTATAAAAATTGGTCGCGGTCGTTAAGCCAAGTTGCATTTGTTGAAATTCTTACGGAATGATAAATTGACATCTGTAATAAATTCATCAAAGTAATATTGTAAATGAAATGTTTTTTTATGTCATTCTCAGTAGGATTATTTGTTATAAAAACACCTAAATTATTTTGAACATCTGGACCATTTACTCTAAGAAATCCAAGATTATCACCAGATTTATCATAATAACTGCGAAGCCAATCAATTAGAAAAGTTCCCTTAATATGAGTGTGTATTATCTTTTCTCCAATGTAACCATTAACATTATAAACATCTATTTTAAAAGATTCGATTTGTTTTTTCTCCTCTAAATTCCATATGTAAAAACCTATTGGAAATTGTCCTTTTACATTGTCGAATGTATTAGCGGGAACTAGAAACCCGGATTTATACGTTGCTTTAAAATAATTTCTAAATTTTGCGAAATTCTGAGACTGCACAAATTTTAAAGTAGAAAAATTTGCAATAATAGAGTTTGAAACCTCACTATTTATTCGAATTAAGAATTGCGTAAATAGTTCTCTAGTTGCAGTTCCAAAATTAGCGCTATGGATTTTATATACCATTGTTTCTGAAGCAACATTCGCTTTATTTTTACCTGTTCCCATTCTTTGTTTACTATCACCACTTTCAGCATACGGCGGATTAATATACACTACCAACTTCTTGCGTTTTTCTTCGTCGTTAATAATGTCTTGTAGGCTTTGGGGTAGTTTGCTAAAATCGTCGTTTAAAAAATCAAACTGAAACACGTTGTTCTTAAGCAAATTGGCACCACCATCAATACGTTCGTGCATTACGCTAATGTCGGCTTGGTCGAGCGTGCTGGCATAAATGTGGTATTTGTTGGTTAAACCCGCTAATAAATTACCTGTTCCTGCGGCGCAATCCCAAATGTAATAGTCGTCTTGCCAGTTTTGTCCCAAATAATCGGTGAGGTATTTCTGAGATAATTCTACCCATTTTCTTGGGGTAAAAAACGCCCCTTTTCGTTCGCGAATGTCTTGCGGCACCAACAAATCCCGACGTTCAATAATGTAATCTTGAAACTCTTTTAAAGGCGGTCGTTTGTAGCGTTTCCAAAACTGCAAATAGGCTTCTTTGTTTTTTAGGTTAATGGTGGCGTCAAACATTTGTTTGATGTTTTCCTTGGCAATTTTGTAGCCTTGGTTTTGAAACACCACAAACAAATTATCGCGTATGCTCGAATCATCTTCCAGCGCCTGCGTGTCTTTGTCGTCTACAAATAAGTCGGCAAGGTAAAAATCACTGTCCATAATATTTGCCTTTTTCAAGTCGTCCCAGTTGACATCGATAATGGGTTTTACCACTTCGAGCCATCGCAAATAAATGGGAATAAAATTGTTTTTATCTATCTTTAATTTGCTGGTGGTTGTGGCTTTGGCAACGTTATTTTTTATGAAGATTTGCAGTTCTTTTTCGTCCTTTTCGTAGTCGTACACATAGGTGTTTTTGTTGAGAATGGATTCAATTCGCTCTTTAATCAGTAGGAATTCTTTGGTTTCGTGATTGCTTGGCGTTACGTTCCAATTGAAATCGTTCATATAAAAAATATCCGAAATATTGATGTACGGCACAAAGGCAATTTTCTTAAAATCGAACGCACCTAAAAACGCCGGCGGCATTGTTTTGTCAAAGGTTCGCGCTTTACCAATGGTCAAAATTAATTGGACAAACATAGTAGGAATATCGAAGTTGCCCGTTTTGGCTTCCGCCCAAAGCAAAGGCGTTCTGCCGTTTAAATCATATTGTTTTGGAAAGACGGTAAAGTCGATATTACCAAGTATTTCTGTAGTATCAAAAGTGGCGAACCAGTCGGCACCCACTTTGTTTTTAAGTTCTTCTTCTCGTATGTTTTTGTATTTCATTTGGTTGCATATGCGCCTCTGTACAAGCAGCAGATGAGGCATCACATATACAGATTTAGGTTAGTAATTAGGTAGATTTGGAACGACATAAAACGAATTGAACTTTTATACTGGGGGCAAAAAAGGGTGTTTTGTCGTGTTTGTTTTTTATTTCATAGGGTTGGGTTTGTTTAGTTATTGGGTAGGGGATTTAATTGGGAGTGAGGTTGTTACAGTTTCTATTATAATATATATATTGTCTTCTTTTAGGATTTTTAAATATTTTTTATTCTTTGATAAAAGTGCTTTTTGAATTTCTTTTTCAAAATTTGAATTCTTATTTATCAAATCTTTAAACTTATTTAATTCTTCAAAAATATTTTGAAATCTATCTTCAAATATTTCTCGATTTCTATTAATTTCATTGTAAATATTTAAAATTTTTTTCCATTCAGAATCAACATTTTCTGTAATTTTTTGCTTACAAGAAATATATTTTTCGCTATAGCCTTTCTTATAATTTTCCAATTCGTGTAAATCAACTATATCTTTAAATAAATTCTTTTTTTCATTGTCAATTATGTTAAATAAAGAATCCAAATTGTCGTGAAGTCTATAAGACTCAAGAAGGTTTTTTTTTATGTTTGTAATTTTTTGATTCAATTCGATTGACTCCTTTAATTTATTAGCCTGCTCAAAAGTTTCAATAGATTTTGAAATATTTCCAACTGTGTAATATTGTTCCGCTTTTTTAATTAGTTCTAATTTGTTTAATTCAATTAATCTGTTTTCAATATTCTTAATTTCATCGTTAACATCATCGGAATATTTTAGTTTGTTAGCAGTTAGAAACATATTTTTTGCATTCTCTAATTCACCGTTTGAAAGTAATTTTTCGGCATTGTTCAGAATTGTATTCCTTTTTTTATCTATTAAAATTTCATAATATTTATGTGTATTTGAGATGTAATCATTTTTGAAATATTCATCTAACGTCAAATTTGATGTACTTATTGATATATTATCAGCTGTGTTCAAATTATATTTTATTTGATGTTTAAATTCATCATTCATTAAAGAGAATGATTTAGGAAATAGATACCCTATTTCATCAAAAAACCATTCACTTATATTATTAGAAAATGTTAAATTATTTGAAAAGTCAAAATTATATGTATTATCATTATCATCAAATTTAGCATTTGATTTTAATTTTTTAGCTAGTGCAACTTCTACATATATGGTATCTAGGATTGATGTTGATGGAGAAATATTAATATCAGCTTCGCCTTCATCATCATAACGACCCCATCCGCTTTCCAACCTCAATTCAATTGGATAAAACTTCTTGTCAGCGTTATATTTAAATAATTTAACTAAATAAAAATTACCTTCATTCCCTCTGATATTATTACGATTTTTTATTAAATTGTTAATATTATAAAAGCATAAACTATCTAATATTTTGTATTTATTGTCTAATCTTAATAAATGTTCTTCCGTAGATTCATAATCGCCTTTAGCAACCCAAGTAATAAATGATTTTCTAATAGATGATTTTACTTTATTTAAATCTGAATTTTTTATAAGATATTCTAATTGTTCACGTTCTTGTTTTTTTTCTTCTACTATTTTTTTTTCTTCTGCTTTTTTTTCTTCTAACAACTTTTGCTGTTCATATTTCTTTTGTCTTGCAATTTTTTCACGCTCCGCCTTTTCAGACTTTTCGCGCTCTTTCTTGTAATCTGCTTTACCCTTTAACTTTTCTGCTGCTTTAATTTCTTTTTCCCATTCGTTCATTAAAATCAGAGATTCCACACCATGTGTATATTGATAAGCTTGAATTTTTTCTGCAATTAATAGTAACAAAAGCATACCTGATTCATCAGCGCTTTTTGCTCTATTTATTTCAGATGAACTAACTCTCATTTTTTTTAAATATTTGATTGAAATTTCCTCTTCTTTCTTTTCATAAGGTGTCTTTGTCTGAGAATACGAAGTATTGAATAGACATATGAATGTCAGTATTAAAATTGCAGTTTTTTTTTTCATAGGTTTTTAATTGTCTTTCATTCGATAAAATTACTCCGCTACACATAGTTTCCTGAATTTGCGTAGCGGATAATTCTCACTATAGATTTATATTAGTTTTTCAACAAGAAACTAAGTCACAAGTAGACTAAACAAGAATCATATAATTTGTCAAATTTATTTTAGTACGTGATGTGCTAATACCTTTTGAACTTCATATACATTTACTGATTTATTGAATTGTTTTTTTATGCTAGGTTGAACTTCACTAGATATCCAAATTTTTAATTCAGCGTCTAAATCAAATGTTCCAGCAGTTTCTATGCTAAATCTAGAAATGTTTTTATATGTTATTGTTTTGTATTCTGTCTTACTTCCTGTTATACCTTGAACATCTACTAATAAAAGTCGTTTATTTGTAAAAATAAAAGTATCTCGTACTAGCTTAAATCCTAACTCTATTTCTTCTCCTTCAGTTAGTAATTGTTCGTACTTTTTTGTTAATTCTTCTTGGCTTACTGCACCGGCGTTTCCAAGTAAAGCTGAAAATAATCCCATATTGTTTAATTTAAAATTTTATTCCTACTCTTAAGGATTTTCAGAATTCTCCTTTTTCTGTTAGCTCTCATAGCAAAGTCTCCTGACTTTGAGTTTGAAAATTTATTATGTTACATTTTGTTTTGTGTAGCTCAAAGCCGTAAAACTTTGTGCGGTGGTTTTATTGTTATTTTCAAAACTAGGATTTATAATGTATACTTTAAAACAAACCTATGTAGTATGATTACTACAAAATAGGTGTGGGGTTTTGGGTAAAAGGTTTAGGGTAAACAATTTAGGGTTATATGTACCTTGTTTTTTGTAGAACTTTTATTTAGGTTGCGACTTAAATTTTACTACAAATAGTGGATAACCTGAAATTTTACGTTCCGAACGTGAAAATTTAGGTTGTCTAACGTAAAATTTCACGTCCAGAACGTAAAAATTGGGGTGGTATAACGTAAAATTTCACGTCCTGAACGTAAAAATTGGGGTAGTATAACGTAAAATTTCACGTCTTGAACGTAAAAATTGGGGTGGTATAACGTAAAATTTCACGTCTCGAACGTAAAATTTCAGGTATTTAACAAAAAAAACCTTTGGCAGTACACCAAAGGTTTTCAAAATGTAAGAGGGTTTGCTTATT
>NZ_JAGNYF010000084.1 GCF_017985075.1 Flavobacterium sp. | reverse complement strand
GTTTCTGGAAGTAGAGTAGTAGATCAAGTAATGCGTGTTTCTGGTAGAGTTGATTTCAAACAAAATAAATTTAGAGTAACTCCAGAAATTGAATATACTGGTGCTACTTGGGGCGATTTAAATGCTAACGGAAATGGAACAGCTAACCTAAACAAAAAAGATGTGTCAAACATGAGATTTATGATTTCTTGTGTATATGCATTCTAATTTATAAATTAATTAAATACATTAAAATATGAGCGATAAAAAGACAACTGGAATTTGGAAAGTGATTTCCGCTTCCTCAATGGGTACAATGATTGAATGGTACGATTTCTATATCTTTGGAAGTTTAGCAACATTACTTTCTACAAAATTCTTTCCACCAGATAATCCAACGGCAGCATTCTTATCTACGTTAGCAACATTTGCTGCTGGATTCGTGGTGCGTCCATTCGGAGCGTTATTTTTTGGAAGATTAGGTGATTTAATTGGACGTAAATATACGTTCATGGTAACACTTTTATTAATGGGTGGTGCTACTTTCTTAATTGGTTGTGTACCTTCTTATGAAACAATCGGATTTTTCGCACCTTTATTAGTACTTATTTTAAGATTATTACAAGGTTTAGCTTTAGGTGGAGAATATGGTGGTGCTGCTACTTATGTTGCAGAACATTCACCAACAGACCGAAGAGGTTTCTTTACGTCTTGGATTCAAACTACAGCTACATTAGGATTATTTATATCATTAATTGTAATTTACATCACAAGACACTCTTTGTCTAAAGAAGACTTTGTTGATTGGGGTTGGAGAATTCCGTTTTGGGTTTCTATCTTAATGATTTTGATTTCTTACGTGATTAGAAAAAACATGCATGAATCGCCAGTATTTACTAAAGTAAAAGAAGAAGGTAAGGTTTCTGCAAATCCATTAAAAGAAAGTTTTGGAAATAAATTAAACTTCAAATTTGTATTGTTGGCTTTATTTGGAGCTACAATGGGACAAGGTGTGGTTTGGTATACGGGTCAGTTTTATGCCATGAGTTTCATTGAAAAAACAATGAGTATTGATAAAGATATTGCTGATAACATTATGCTTATTTCATTAGCTTTAGGAACACCTTTCTTTGTATTATTCGGATGGTTATCTGATAAAATGAGCAGAAAATGGATTATGATGGCAGGTATGTTAATTGCTATTTTAGCGTACCGACCAATTTATACTTCAATGTATGAATCTGCAAGTGAAAAATCTATGAAAGCAAATGGTAATACATTAGTAATGGATAGCTGTAAAGTTATTGGAGCACCATTAGCGGAAATTAAAACGGCAGCAGATAAAAAAGATCCAACAATTAAGAATACAAAAATTCTTGTTGCTACAAAATCAGATTCGTTATATAATACAGGAGCAAAATTCCATTATACTACTATTGATACGGTTTATGCTGCAAAAGCAATAGAATTTGACGCAAAAGCCAATGCTAAAAATGAAGTTTGGATTAAATTTAATACTACTAAAGATTCTGTAGTAACTGTAAATACTATTAAACTTAAAAATAGTTTAAAACCAGATGAAAAACCAGCAAAAGTTGATACATTAGCAGTTGTAGAATTAAAATCGTTCACAGAAGGTTCAGGTGCTAAATGTCATCCAGCAGGTGTAAGTTTAAAACATGGAACGGAAGTATCTAAAAATATTACAGATGATATTAAATGGCATTTAATTTGGATGGTTTTCATACAAGTATTATTTGTAACAATGGTTTACGGACCTATTGCAGCATTCTTAGTTGAAATGTTCCCAGCAAAAATTAGATATACTTCTATGAGTTTACCTTACCATGTTGGAAACGGTATCTTTGGTGGATTGTTACCAGCAGTAGCTACTTTCTTAGCGTTAAATGCGAAGAAAGCAAATGATATTGCAAAAGAAGCAGGTGATGCGTTACCATTTGACAAGCCATACTTAGAAGGACTTTGGTACCCAATTATTGTAGCAGGAGTTTGTTTAATTATTGGAGTGGTTTACTTAAAATCAAACGATAAAAACGCACACGATTAATAACTTTAAAAACATAACAAAATGAATAAAATAAAAAGAATTTTAGGGATTGTATGGATAGCTATTGGTGCTGTTGCAGTATATTATTTATTTATCAATCAAGCGTTAGGTATGTGGAAAGAAGGCGGAGAAAAATTAGTTCCTGCCATAATATATACTTTTGTATTGTGTCCACTTATTGCATACGGATTATTTACTTTCGGTAAATATTGTTTATCAGGTGAATACGATAACTAATCGGATCTACTTAATTTTAATAATAAATGTTAAAAACCATCTCTATTTTTAGGGATGGTTTTTTTAATTGTAAAATATTACATCTAAATATTTGACTAATTTCAAATTAATCTGTATTTTTAAAACTTTAAATAATGTCAATATATGAAAAAAAGACACCAACAAAAATTAGTAATTGTTTCGATGGTATTACTCATTTGTCTCAATATGCCTATTATTTTATTGTTTGATTCTTCTAAAAGTATATTTGGATTTCCAAGTAGTTATATTTTTATTTTTTCTACTTGGCTGCTTTCTATATTAATTTCATTGGTTATAATGATTCGTTACAATGAATAGTGTTTTTTTACTTATAATACTATCCATTTATTTGGCCATTTTGTTTTATATCGCACATTGGGCAGAAAAAAACAATGATAGCAAATGGACAAACAATCCGTATGTTTATTCTTTGTCTTTAGCCGTTTATTGTACTGCCTGGACGTATTATGGAAGCGTTGGAGTAGCGGCTGATAATGGATTGAGTTTTTTGCCAATTTACTTAGGACCCATAATTATTGCGCCGTCTTGGATATTAATATTAAAAAAAATAATTCGAATTTCCCGTGTTAATAAAATTGCAAGTATTGCCGATTTTATTTCATTACGATATGGAAATAGTCGTTTCTTAGGGGCCATTGTAACTGTAATATGTTTAACCGGAATCATTCCTTATATTTCTTTGCAGTTAAAAGCCATCACAGAAACCTTTCATGTGGTTTCAAACACACCCGTAAATTCTTTTATTTTTGATGACATTACTACTTATGTAGCTATTGCTTTGGCTTTATTTGCTTCCTATTATGGGACACGTTATGCAGATGCTTCGGTAAAAAGAAAAGGAATTGTAACTGCTGTTGCAATGGAAAGCATACTGAAATTAGTGTTTTTTGTTATAATTGGGGTATACGTTACTTTTTTCGTTTTCGATGGTTTTGATGACATTTATCAAAAAGCCAGTCTTTTAAAAGATTTTCAAGCGAAAAATACTATTGGAGGATTACCTCAAGCCATTAATTGGTTTTTACTTTGCCTGCTTTCTATGTTTGCCATCTTTTTATTGCCGCGACAATTTCATGTTTCTGTAGTAGAAAACAATCGCGAAGGTCACGTGAATACAGCTGTTTGGTTATTTCCTTTGTATTTATTACTATTTAATATTTTTGTATATCCAATTGCTTGGGGTGGTAATATTTTATTTGATGGACAAGAAGTAAACTCCGATACCTATTCCTTATTAATTCCTCAATTGTTTGATAATAAAATATTGACTGTTTTGGTATTCCTTGGTGGATTTTCTGCTGCTATTTCAATGATTGTTGTTTCGTCTATCGGATTATCAACAATGGTAACTAATAATATTTTAATTCCGTATAGTTTACTTGGAAAGTTAAAAAATGCCGAAACCATAAGTAGTAAAAGCATTTTAAATAGTCGGAAAATTAGTATTTTTTTACTAATTATACTTTCGTATTTTATTTATAGGTATTTTGGATTAAACTATAATTTGGTTTCCATTGGTTTAGTTGCATTTGTAATCATTTCACAATTGGCTCCTGCATTTTTTGGTGCTTTGTTTTGGAGAAGAGGTTCAAGATTAGGCGCTATTTACGGAATTTTAATTGGATTTATTATTTGTGTATTTACGTTATTAATTCCGTATAGCATTGGTGCTTCAAATAGTGAAAGTACTTTTATTACAGATGGATTTTTAAATGTAGAACTTCTAAAGCCGTTTCAATTATTTGGTTTGGATTATTTAGATCCGATTCCGCATGCATTGTTTTGGAGTTTATTGTTTAATTGGGTGACTTATTTTGCTGTTTCTGTGAGTTTTAAAGGAAATTATCGCGAACGCAATTATGCTGAAATGTTTGTAGATATAAATAAATACAGTTCCAATCATGAAAATGCATTTATTTGGAAAGGAACGGCTTATCGTAACGATATCGAAAAAGTTTTGGTTCGATTTTTAGGTGAAGAACGTACCAAACGAGCTATGAATATTTTTAATGTCAAATACAACGTAGACCAAGATGTAGAATTAGCAGATGCGCGTTTAATTAAGTTTTCAGAGAATTTACTCACAGGACATATTGGAACGGCTTCTGCCAGAATTTTAATTTCAAGCGTAGTAAAAGAAGAAAAAATTTCGCTTCCTGAAGTATTAAAAATTTTAGAAGAATCGAAAGAAAATATCATTGTCAACAAAAAACTGACTGAAACCTCTAATGAGCTTAAAATTATTACGGCTAAACTTCAAGATGCCAATGCCTCATTAATTAGTAAAGACCTACAGAAAGATGAATTTTTAGATACGGTAACGCATGAATTAAGAACGCCAATTACCGCTATTAGAGCCGCAAGCGAAATTTTACATGATGACGATGAAATCCCAGATGAATTAAAAAAGCAGTTTTTACAAAATATTATTTCGGAATCCGATAGATTGAACCGATTAATTGATAAAATTCTTGATTTAGAAAAATTTGAAACAGGAAAGCAAATTATTCATCCTTCACAGAACAATTTAGTAAAAACGATTGAAAAATCTATAGAGTCATTACAGCAACTCATTAAAAACAAACACATTGCAATTCATATTGAAAGCAAACAAGTAGTTACTGCTTTTTATGATGAAGACAGAATCGTGCAAGTAATTACCAATTTAGTATCCAATGCCATTAAATTTTGTCCAGAAACAAATGGCTTAATTACGATTCAAATTAAGGAAAAGAATAATTTTATTCATACTTTCGTGCAAGACAACGGAAAAGGGATACAACCGAATGATTTTGATGCTATTTTTGATAAATTTTATCAATCTACCAATCAAAACATAAAAAAACCTGTTGGAAGTGGTTTAGGATTAGCGATTTGTAAACAAATTATGGAATATCATAAAGGTAAAATATGGGCAGAACCAAGCGCAATTGGCGCAAGTATAGTTTTTACTTTACCTATAAATAATGTTATTGAAAATATATAAAATGAAAAAAATATTAATTGTAGATGACGAACCCAATATTGTAATGTCATTAGAATATACTTTTAAGAAAAATGATTTTGAAGTTTTTATTGCTCGAGATGGAATAGAGGCATTAGAAATTGTAAAATCTAATTTTCCAGAT
>NZ_JAGNYF010000083.1 GCF_017985075.1 Flavobacterium sp. | reverse complement strand
GTGTTCCTATCAAAAACCAACTAACCATCTAAAAGATTGCTTCACAAACTCTCAATCACTATCTTTGCCTAAATTTTCATACAAATGGTTACATTCGAACAACTTAATCTTCCAATTTCGCTACAAAAAGCTATCGACGATTTAGGTTTCACAACTCCCACTCCTATCCAATCAAAAGCCTTTCCAATTGTTATGTCGGGAAGAGATGTGATGGGTATTGCACAAACCGGAACGGGTAAAACGTTTGCCTATTTGTTACCAATTTTAAAGCAATGGCGTTTTGTTCATACCGATATACCGAGAGTGCTAATTTTAGTACCTACTCGAGAATTAGTAGTGCAAGTGCACGAAGAAATTGAAAAATTAACCAAATATATGAGTGTGCGTTCACTTGCCGTTTATGGTGGCGTGAACATCAATACACAAAAAAAAGACATTTATTCTGGAATTGATATTGTGGTGGGAACACCAGGTAGAATTATGGATTTGGCTTTGGATAATGTCTTGCGTTTTGACGATTTACAAAAATTAGTGATTGATGAATTTGATGAAATATTAAATTTAGGATTTCGAGTGCAATTGACTTCTATTCTATCAATGATGCGTTCGAAAAGACAAAACATATTGTTTTCGGCAACTATGACAGAAGAAGTAGACGATTTGTTAGACGAATTTTTTGAATTTCCAGAAGAAGTTTCGTTAGCGCCAAGTGGTACTCCATTAGAGCAAATAGAACAACGTGCTTATGTGGTGCCGAACTTTTTAACGAAAGTCAATTTACTTAAACATTTATTACAAGACGAATCATACAGCCGAATTTTATTGTTTGTAAACAGTAAAAGAATGGCCGATTTCCTATTAGAACATTTAGAAGAAGATTTCCCAGGTCAGTTTGGAACGGTGCACTCCAATAAAACACAAAATTACCGTTTAAATATGATGGAAAATTTTCAAACGGGTGAAATTAGAGGTTTAGTAACCACTGATATTATGGCGCGTGGATTGGATATTACAGATATTACACACGTAATAAATATGCAATTTCCTGAAATACCAGAACAATATATGCACAGAATTGGTCGAACGGGTCGTGCAGATAAAGACGGTATTGCCATCAGTTTTATTGGTCCGAAAGAAGACGAATTTCAACTGGAAGTGGAAATGCTAATGCAAACGGAAATTAAAATTCACGAGATTCCTGCAAATGTAAAAATAGAACAACAACGCTTAGAATTCGAAAAAGATCAAAAGAAAGTAAAAACCCTTTTGAAACGTGTTAAGAAAACAGGAGGTGATGCTTTTGAGAAAAAATCGGAGAAAAATAGCAAAGTCAATTTAGGAGGTCCAGGAAAAAGAACACCAAGAAAAACCGCTTCCAGAAACCGAGGAATTGAAAGAAAACGAGACGAAAAGAAAAAGAAAAAGTAATTTTTAGTATTTTTGAAAAACTTTAATAAAAATGCAATTTAAAAACCCAGAAATTCTATATTTTTTATTTCTATTGATTATACCAATTTTGGTACATCTTTTTCAATTGAGACGATTTAAAAAACAAGAATTCACGAATGTTAAATTGCTGAAAGAACTCGAAGTTCAAACCCGAAAAAGTGCTACAATTAAGAAATGGCTGTTATTAGTCACTCGTTTATTGCTTTTGACCGCTTTAATTTTTGCCTTCGCGCAACCTTTCTTCAAAGCAAAAGATTTCGATAAAAAAAATAACGAACTGATTTTGGTAATCGATAATTCCTTTTCGATGCAAGCCAAAGGAAATAATGGCGAATTATTAAAAAGAACCATTCAGGATCTATTAGAAAATACACCAGAAGACCAACAATTATCGGTACTTACCAACGATGAAAATTTTTACGACACGAATATTAGAAACATTCAAAAAGAATTACAAAATTTAAACTACTCGTCTACTCCATTTAATCCTGCCGCAATTATCACCAGAATTGAAGCCAAAAAACCTGGTATTCCGAAAGATATTTTATTTATTTCCGATGCAGTTGGTTTAAAAGAAGAATTAAAAACCAATTTAAGCGAAACATCATCGCTGTATTATCAAACCGTAAAAGCTAACGAAGCCTATAATACTGCAATTAAAAACGTACAAATTAGTCAGGTTTTAGATCAATTTTACGAGTTAAAAATTAGTATTTCTACTTACGGAGAGGTTGAAAATGATGTGCCGATTTCAATGTATAATGGCAAAAAATTAGTTGGAAAAGCTTTAATTTCTAAAGAAAAACCTCAAAAAGAAATTTTATTTACCATTCCGAAAACAGATTTTCACGGCTATGTTTCCATTCAAGATTCAAGTTTAGAATATGACAATTCGTTTTATTTTAGTATTTCGAAACCACAAAAATCGAATGTAATTGCCGTAGGTACTCCAGAAAAAAACAACTTTTTATCCAGAATATTCACAGCTGAAGAATTTAACTACACATCAACAGATTGGAAAACCTTAAATTACAATGCTATTGAAAATGCCGATGCTTTGGTTTTAAATGAAATACCAACTATTTCAAGCGCTTTATCTGTTACTTTAAAAAATTATTATAGCAAAGGCGGAACCATAATTTTTATACCAGATATTACAAGCGATGTTTCGAGTTACAACGCTTTTTTGAGTAATTTTAGTCCGATTTCATTTTCAGAAAAAACACAAAAAGAAAAACAAATTACACAAATAAGTTTCAATCATCCAATATATGCCAATGTATTTGAGAAGAAAATTAGCAATTTCCAATATCCAAAAACGAATGCATCATTTACCATAAACGGTAGTAATTTGCCCGTATTACAATATGAAGATAAGAGTGTTTTCTTAGGTAATATTACCAATAAACTTGGAAATTTATACTTCTTTTCTACTTCTATAAACAAGGAAAATTCGAACATTCAAAATTCGCCATTAATTGTGCCTACCTTTTATAATATGGGTCAGAATAATAACAAAACTGGTTTAAATGCATTTATAATTGGAGAAAATAATTACACCATAATTAACGAAACTATTGCAAAAGATAATGTTTTAAGCGTTACAAATACAGAAAACAGTTTTATTCCGATGCAACAAATTTTGAATAATAAAATTAAACTAACTTTCGGAAATTATCCAGAAAAATCAGGGAATTACGAAGTGTTAAAAGATAAAGAATCGCTTAAAGCTATCAGTTTCAATTATCCAAGAAATGAAAGCGATTTATCACAAATAAATTCAGATTATTTTGATTCGTGTACAGAAGTAAATGCTGTATCTACGTTTTATTCTGACATTCATTCATCCAGAACAAGCAATGAAGTTTGGAAATATTTTATCTTTGCCACATTATTACTTTTACTAATTGAATTACTAATCCAAAAATTTGTAAAATGAATCTTTTACTAAAAAACGCGACACTACTTGAAAGTCAAAACCCATTTCATAAGCAACAAGTTGATATTGAAATTACAAATGGGATTATTTCTAAAATTGGAAAAAATCTATCCATAAAAGAAGGTTTTGAAGTCATTGAAAAAGAGAATTTACATATTTCTCAAGGTTGGTTAGATACTTCGGTAGTTTTTGGAGAACCAGGTTTTGAAACAACAGAAACCATTGAAAACGGACTAAAAGTAGCTGCAAAAAGCGGTTTTACTTCTGTTTTCTTACATTCCAATACGAATCCTGCGATTGATAATCAAGCGGTAATTCAATTTATAAAAAGTAAAGCACAAAATAGCATCACCATCCTACATATAGTGGGTTGTTTAACCAAAAACAGCGAAGGAACCGACTTAGCCGAACTTTTTGATATGAAAAATGCAGGCGTGGTAGCTTTTGGAGATTATAAAAAATCTATGACGAATGCGAATTTATTAAAAATAGCATTTCAATATGTAGACAATTTTAACGGAATTTTGTTCGTACAACCTATGAATAAAGACCTGAAAGGAAAAGGATTTGTAAATGAAGGAGAAGTTTCAATAAAATTAGGTTTGAAAGGAATTCCAGCTATGGCGGAAGAAATTGAAATCGAAAGAAATATTGCGTTACTTGCTTATACAAAAGGAAAATTACACATTCCATCCATTACAACTAAAAAATCTGTTGAATTAATTTCAAAAGCGCAAGCACAAGGATTAGAAATTACGTGTGGGGTCTCGGTAAATAATTTAGTCTTAACAGATGAAGAATTGGTAGATTTTAATTCGAATACTAAAATTTATCCGCCACTTCGAACAGAAACCGACAGAAAAGCTTTAATTGAAGGAGTTTTAAACAATGTGATTTCAGTCATCACATCAGACCATTGCCCTGTAAACATAGAACAGAAGCAATTAGAATACGATTTAGCCGACTATGGTTCGATAGGTTTAGAAAGTGCATTTGGTGCCTTACAAACGGTTTTACCAACGGAAGTTATTGTAGCCAAATTTACTGCTGCGAAATCATATTTTAACATAGAAAACAATACCATTGCAGAAGGAAATAAAGCCGAACTTACTTTATTTAACCCTAATGAAGAATGGGTTTTCAGTAAAGAAAATATACTTTCTTTTTCAAAGAACTCAATAATGTTAGGTAAGAAAATGAAAGGAAAAGTGTACGGAATTATTAGTAATAATAAAATTGAAATCTAATGGAAGAGCATAAAGTAAACGCAATGATTGGCCATTTTACCATCATCGGAACCATTGTAGCCCTTATGATGAATACTGAAAAAAAGAACCATTTTGTTAGTTTTTATACGCGTCAAACTTTAGGCATCTTTTTGTGTTTTCACTTGGGTGGTTATTTCATTGGCTATTTTGATAGTTGGTTTGTATCAACTGCATATTGGTTGTTTTTCTTAATCTTATGGATTATTAGTTTTGCAGGTGTTATGAATAATGAAATGAAATTGGTACCACTTGTGGGGGAACAATTTCAGAAATGGTTTAAAAATTTATAATTTATGAGTTTAGAATATTTGGTAAAAGCACCAAAAGAAGTAAAAAAAAAAAAAACGGCGCGTTACTTTTAATACACGGCTATGGAAGTAATGAAGAAGATTTGTTTTCTTTTGCACCTCAATTACCTGAAGATGTATACGTGATATCGATTCGAGCGCCATACAATTTACAACCTTATGGTTATGCTTGGTATGAAATTACTTTTGATGCCGATGAAAATAAGTTTTCAAATAACGAACAAGCTAAAGAGTCTTTACAACTAATCGCAAATTTTATTGATGAAATTTCAGAAAAATTACCTTTAGATAAATCGAATATTTCATTAATTGGATTTAGTCAAGGTGCGATTTTAAGTTATGGAATGGCGTTTACGTATCCAGAAAAAATTAATAAAGTTGTGGCTTTAAGCGGATATTTAAACGAACAAATTTTACCAGAAAATTATGATGTAAATCAAATCAATCACATTAAATTTTTTGTTTCTCACGGCACACAAGACCAAGTAATTCCTGTGGAATGGGC